>DATEGR010000522.1:0-12183 GCA_035279985.1 Verrucomicrobiia bacterium | reverse complement strand
GAGGATCGACTTTCGCGGTATCCTGTACCCGGGCATCATGCTCACGAAGACCGGCCCGAAGGTTCTGGAATTCAATGCGCGGTTTGGCGACCCGGAAACGCAGGTTTATCTGACACGGTTGGAAAACGATCTGGTCGAATTGCTTGACGCCAGCGTGAGCGGCACCCTGAACAAAATCGAATTGAAATGGAATCCGATGGCGTCGGTTTGCGTGGTGATGGCCAGTGGCGGTTATCCGGGCAGTTACGCAAAGGGCAAGCCCATCCTTGGTCTGGCCGACGCGGCGAATTTACCGAACACAAAAGTCTTCCACGCCGGCACGGCCTTGCAGGACGACCAAATCGTCACGAACGGCGGCCGTGTTCTGGGCGTGACGGCGCTGGGCAAGGATTTGAAAGCCGCCCAAGCCGCCGCGTACGCCGCTGTGGAAAAAATCTGTTTTGAAGGTGTACACTTCCGCCGCGACATTGCGGCAAAGGCGCTTTAAGGCGTGGGCGCCGCAGCATAAGTGGTCGCCTCCTTAATGACTTTGTTCAGCGCTTCCTTCTCCGCCGGTGTGGTGGCGTAAGGTTCGAGGTCGTAAATGGTCAAGAATCCGTGTTGGTTTGCATCATTGTAAGCTTTCATGGCGGGCTTTAATTCATCAGGAATAACGGCAGGCCAGTGCGGTGGTGGAACACAGCTAATCGTTTGTTCGCCGATAAGGACGGCCTGTTCCAAGTGATCGACCAAAGTCTTTTGGATGATCAACGCGCCGTGATATGCGGGATTCACGCGTTCCTCACCATCTAACATTTCGTACCGGGAAAGGATTGCATCCACCTTATCCACGGGTGGATAAAAATAGGCGCTTAACTGAGAAGTCGAGCCAGGCGGTTGTTGGTTGTGCGCATTCATGTATGCGTGCAAAGCCTCCGACATTTTATTGCCGAAATCGAATGCCGCCGCCACCCGCACGTTGCTCAATGCACACCGCATTCCCGTGGCCGTGTCCAAATCCGCTTTTCTCGCCAGGTCCAACCATTCCTCGTCGGACAAATAGTTCATTTCCGGGATCCATTGGTCGGGGTGGTCTGCGAATTGTTGGCGCAACTCATTCTCCTTGGCGATCCAAAGGCGCGCTTTTTGAAAAGCCGGGTCATTTTCAATTTCAGTTGCGTTTCGTGACTGCGTCACCTGGCCGCGTAATTTCAACAGTTCATTCATTTGTTCAGCCGACAATTTTTTGGAATCGCCAGCCTCTCTAACACGGATTGAAAGGTTTTCGTTGTCGGCTTTCAACTGCGTGACCTGTTGTGTCAATAACTCGGTTTGTTTGCGCAATTGCGCGGCTTGGCGAGCTTCATAAATTCCAGTCCCCACCGTGGCGACGAGCGCCGTTCCGATGACGGCTTTTTGCAGTGTGGTTATGGCGATGAGTTTGGTTGTGGCAACGGCAGTGGAAGTGGAAACGGTGGTTCCGGCCAGAACGGCAGCGGTGGAAAATGCGACGGCGAGGCCAACTGGTGCAGCTTGGACGGCGTTGGCGGAAATCAAAACGGCCAACCCGCTGGCACCGATGGAGACGTTGCGCCTGGAGAAAAATTCACGCAGGCGTTCCACAGCGCGGCTGACGCGCTTCTGTGCGGCATCATCGCTTATACCCAAAGCGCGACCGACCACGCGCAAATCTTCATTCTTAAAATATCGAAGCAACACTGCTTCGCGGTCTTCGTCGTCGAGGCTGTCGAGCGCTTCATCCAGCACCGGTCGGATTTTTTCCCAATTGGCGGAAGGTTCGGCATCCGTCAGAAGTTGATTCATGGCCTGCCTTTCGTTTGTGGACCGGCGCCGGTGATCGCGCAAATGATTGAGCGAGGCATAGCGCGTGGCGCGGTGCAGCCAGCCGGCCAATGAAGATTCCTTCGCCAGCCGTTCGCAGAGCGGGGTGGCTTTCCGGGCCAGGTCCATGAAGACGTTTTGGGCAATGTCCACCGCCGGATCCGCGGATTCCACCTGCCGCAGCGCCACCGAATACACGAAGTCCGTGTAGCGCATGACAATTTCGAGGAAAGCCTCTTCGTCATGACGTTCGGCGTAGTCGCGGAGCAATTGGCCGTCGGACTTGTCGTTCACTCACTTATTAAACAACCGTGCCGCAAGAAATCCGACAAAGTTTTTCAGAATTTCCGGCGTATCGGCTTTGGGCAAGGATTTGAAATGGGCGCAAACGGCGGCTTACACGGCAGTTGGAAAAATTTGTTTCGAAGGCGTCCATTTCCGCCGCGACATTGCGGCGAAGGCGTTTTAACCACGAAATGCCAAGCACGGCTCCATACTATTTTTTATCAATGTTCTCCATGAGTTTTTGATAGGCGGCTCTTTGTTCTGGTGTCGTAAGGTAAGGAGGCAATTGATGAAGGTTAATCTCTCGCTTGCCGTCAATCATGGGCGTGGCAGCGAGCAAGGCTTTCAGCGCCGGGGCAAGAACATCCATTATCGCCGAATTGCTATCGCTTGTGCCGGCAAGCCCATTGGAACTAAGCACCCAAAGCGCGTGATTGACTGGATATTTAGGTGTTATGACATAGTTTCCGACATCACCAGCAAGGTTCGCCTGCGGAACGCTATCGGCCGGCACGATTTGATAGCGCTGCAAAAGCTCATCAGCGGGTGCATTCGTAAAATAGGATTTTAACTGTGGCAGGTCCGCTGGGAATCGCCCGTTGTTGGCATCGAGGTATTTCCGCAAGCCCGTTTCGACGATGCGCAGGAAATTCCCCTCGGCATCTGCATCCAACTGGGAAAAGGCGGCACGATAATCGTCTTCAGTTTCCAATTTATGCTTGGCGGCCCGCAACCAGTCGTCTTCGGTGAGATACTGAAGTTCTGGAATCTGTGCCTCTGGCGTTTGAGCCAGC
Source organism: Verrucomicrobiia bacterium (assembly GCA_035279985.1). GTDB lineage: Bacteria > Verrucomicrobiota > Verrucomicrobiia > Limisphaerales > UBA11358 > UBA11358. The sequence goes on along the minus strand of DATEGR010000522.1, from coordinate 9,283 downwards.
CGTTGCTTTAGCAATCTGATTCTTTCAAGCCAAGCAGCTTCATCTGATTCGGTTACGTTTTCAGAACTGCCTGATTTTAACCCTGCCAACTGTTGAGAATCAGCGCGCAACCGCGTTATTTCGGCACGCAATTTGAGAAGTTCGGTTTCATTTGATTTCAATTGCTCATTCTCCACCTGCAATCCGGCCAGCCGGTTCGTCGCGTCATCGCGCTCGCGCTGCAATTGCCGGTTCTGTTCGGCTAGCGGCGCTAGCCGTTGCTGGAGCGTTTGGATTTGGCCGCGCAGTTGCGACGCTTGATGGGCTTCAAAAACTCCGGTTCCCATAACAGCGACGAGTGCCGCTCCGATAATGGTTTTTTGCAGTGTCGTCATGGCGATGACTTTGGTGGTAGCGATGGCGGTTGAAGTTGAAACGGCCGCTCCGGCAAAAACAGCAGCCGAAATGGTGACGGCTAAACCAACGGGCGCCGACTGCACAGCGTTGGCTGAAATCAAAATGGCCAGCCCACCGGCGCCGACGGTCACGTTTCGCTTTGAGAAAAATTCGCGCAGGCGTTCCACGGCGCGGCTGACGCGCTTTTGCGCAGCGTCGTCGGTTGTGCCAAGCGTTGCGCCAACTTCGCGAAGGGATTTGTTCTCGAAGTAGCGGAGTAGGACAGCAGCGCGGTCGGTTTCGTCGAGCGCAGCCATCGCATCGTCGAGCAACGGCTCGATTTGCATCCATTCGTCTGCGGTCGCATTCATGTTGTTCATCTCCACGGCGATTTGTTCGCGCAACTGGCGGCGCGACTCTTTGCGAATCTCGTCAATCGCAGTCCGTCGCGTCACGGCATAAAGCCACGCGGTCAATGTGGTGCCCGGTTTTAATTTGGCCGTGCTGCGCGCCAGGTCGGCAAAGACGGACTGTGCGATTTCCTCGGCCAGTTGCGGCGAACGGACCTGGCGCAACGCGGCGGAATAAACCAGATTCAGATGGCGCCGGACGATTTCACCAAAGGCATCCTGCGAATTTTGTCGCGCGAACTTTTCAAGCAAATCCAAATCGCTTGTCATGCTTTTGAAAGTATATCGCCGCCCACGGCTGGAATCCGACAAAAAACAAAACCATAATGGCGGACCATTCTCGCTGGAGCGGCGGTCTGCGACCGCCGCAATGTTGCTTGGAACGGGGATGCGGCGCTCATAGAGTGCCGTTTCAATCAGAATCGGGGCGCCGTCCTGAATTTGTAGGCGACGAGGTAACGAGTCGTTGGCAAGCACTCCTTACGTCGTGCCCTACTGCCAAATCAGGAGACTGCCAGAATCGGTTGCCGCTTTACTTCCCGACGTTTGTGAACCATTTTGGGCGGTCATGATACGACGTTTTTCAAGGCTTTTGGCGCTGACATTGGCGGCTTGGCTGGCGGCCGGCGGTTTGGCATACGCGGCAACGACCAACCCCGCTCCGGATTTCAAACAGATCTACGAACTGCTCCGGGCAAATCTCCCGGGTGTGACCGACGCGGGCTTGAACTCCGCCGCCGTCAGGGGTTTGTTGTCCCAATTGCATGGCCGGGCGAACCTCGTCGGCGGACCGGGGGAGGCCACCGTCTCGCCCGGCAAAACGGCGCTGGTCAAATCGGCCGTCCTCGAAAGCAACGTGGCGTATCTGCACGTGGGGCAGGTCGGCGACGACCTGGCGAGTCAACTGAACATGGCGTATCGCGCCCTGACGGCCACCAACAAAGTCATCGGTATGGCGCTTGATTTGCGTTTTGCCGACGGCAACGATTACGCGGCGGCAGTCGCGGCGGCGGACTTGTTCGTGGCAAAAAGGATGCCGCTGTTGCAATGGGGCGAGAAAGTTGAAGAATCGCAACCGTCCGGGAAACCCATTCCCGGCCCGCTGCTGGTGCTGGTCAACAGCGAAACCACCGGCGCGGCCGAGGCGCTGGCCGCGGCCTTGCGCGAAGCGGATGCGGGACTGCTCATTGGAAACCCCACGGCGGGCCTGGCGATGACGACCATGGATTTCCCGCTGAAAAACGGCGAACACCTTCGTATTGCCACCAGCCCCGTCAAATTGGGCGATGGCGTGGTGATTTCACACGTGACGCCGGACATCGCGGTGACGGTGAATCCGGACGATGAACGCGCGTATTTAAAAAATCCCTATGTGACACTGGCACAAAACGACGCTTCCGCTGCAGTGGCCACCAACGATTTCCTGGCGCTGGTGGACCATACGAGCGAGGCGGATTTGGTGAGGGAGAAATTGAAGGATGGCGATGACAACGGGGCGATCCTGCCGGTGCCGGCGCCCGGCAAAACGGCGCCCAAACCGGTGCCGGTGATTCAAGACCCGGTTCTGGTGCGGGCCGTGGATTTGATCAAGGGACTGGCCGTTGTGCATGAATCCCGGCTGTGATTTCGGCGTTGACGATTTGCCGTTCACCACTCACTTTGAGCGACCGCGCTGAATGAAAACCGTCCTTTTTGTCTGCACCGGCAATGTCTGCCGCAGCCCGATGGCCGAAGGGCTTTTTCGCCGCGCCACGAACGGGCGCGGGGAATTTCGCACGCTGTCGGCGGGTTTGGGCGCGATGAACGACCAGCCACCCACCCCGCATTCGGTCCAGGCCATGCGCGAACTGGGCGCGGACATTTCCACCCACCGCAGCCGGGCCCTGACGGCGGAGCTGATCAAGGACGCGGATTATATTTTCGGCATGACGCACAGTCACGTGGACACGATTGTGCTGTTGTATCCGCAGGCGGCGGACAAAACCTTCCTGCTGCGCGAATTTGACGAAACGCTCGAAGATTTTGAAAAGGACATCAGCGACCCGATCGGCGGCTCCTACGAAGTCTATGAGAATTGCCGCAATCAAATTGAGCAGGGAGTCGCTTCCTTGTTGAAATTTATGGAACAGCACAAAATTCTGTCGGTCCTGCACGTCCCGAAACCCGTGGTGACCGTGAACTTCGCCGTGGGCGCCGATCACGGCGGCTATGAATTAAAGGAAGTCTTGAAGCAGCATCTGCAGCAACGCGGCCTGAGCCTCACGGATTTCGGCGCAAAAACAAGGGAACCGGGCGATGATTATCCGGATTTTGCCCAGCCGGTCGCGGAAGCCGTGGCGGCGGGCCAGGCGGAACTCGGCCTGCTGGTGTGCACCAGCGGCGTCGGCATGAGCATCGCGGCGAACAAAGTCCCCGGCGTCCGCGCCGCGCTGGTGACCGACGAACAGGCCGCCGCCCTGGCGCGGCAGCACAATGGCGCCAATGTCCTTTGCCTGTCCGGCAAGGCGATCCCGCCCGAATCAGGCCGGAAAATTCTCGACGCGTTTCTGAACGCAAAATTTGAAGGCGGCCGTCACGAACGGCGCGTTCTCAAAATGGAATCGAAGTCCGTTCCGCCGCAATTGCGGCTGCATGCCGTGGATTCCATCGTGGCCGAAGCGATCGAACACGAGCGCCTGCGCCAGCAGGAAAATATCGAGTTGATCGCCAGTGAAAATTTTGTCAGCCCGGCGGTTCTGGAAGCCCAGGGCTCGGTGCTCACCAACAAATATGCCGAGGGCCTGCCGAAAAAACGCTGGTACGGCGGCTGCGAAAACATTGACACGATTGAACAGCTCGCGATTGACCGCGCGAAAAAATTGTTCGGCGCGCAACACGTCAACGTGCAGCCGCATTCCGGCAGCCAGGCGAACATGGCCGTCTATTTCGCCGTGCTCAAGCCCGGCGACAAGATGCTCACCATGGATTTGAGCCACGGCGGGCATTTGACCCACGGCAACAAGGCCAACTTCTCCGGCAAATTTTTTGAAATCGTCCATTACGGCGTCCGTCAGGACGACGAACGGATTGACTACGACCAGCTCGCCGTCATGGCGCGCGAACACAAGCCGAAGATGATCACCGTCGGCGCCAGCGCGTATCCGCGCGTCATTGATTTCGCGCGGATGGGTGAAATTGCCCGCGAAGTCGGCGCGTATCTGCTGGCGGACATCGCGCACATCGCCGGCATGGTGGCGGTGGGAATCCATCCCAGCCCGATGGCGCACGCGGATTTTGTTACCACCACCACGCACAAGACCTTGCGCGGACCGCGCGGTGGTTTGATTTTGTGCCGTGAAAAATCTGCGAAGGAAATTGATTCCACCGTTTTCCCCGGCATCCAGGGCGGACCGCTGGAACACGTCATCGCCGGCAAGGCGGTTTGTTTCCACGAAGCCTTGCAACCGGCCTTCAAGGCATACCAGGAACAAATCGTGAAGAATGCCAGGGCGCTGGCCGAGGGCATGAAACGCAACGGCTACCGGCTGGTCAGCGGTGGCACGGACAACCATTTGATGCTCGTGGACGTGGGCGCCAAAAACCTGACCGGCAAGGACTGCCAGATAGCGCTCGACGAGGCCGGCATCACCGTCAACAAAAACACCATCCCCTTCGAGACCCGCTCGCCGTTCCAGGCCAGTGGCATCCGGTTGGGCACGCCGGCGGTAACCACGCGCGGCATGCAGGAGCCGGAAATGGCGGCCATCGCCGACATGATTTCGGAAGTGCTGATGGATATTAAAAACGTCGAGGCGGCGCACAAGGTCCGCGGGCGCGTGCGTGAGTTGACCGCGAAGTTTCCGCTGTCGTATTGACAAAGTCGGGCTTCGGTGGGATTATCCCACCATGACCGTTACCGCCGACAGCAAAAAGCGGGTGGTGGTTCCGGGCGCAAAACCAGGGGACGTTTTTGCCTGCGAACGCCAAAGTGAAAACCATTTTCTCCTGGTCCGGCTCACCGCGCCTCCGCCTCCCCCCAAAGCGAAGAAAATGACCCGAACGCAAGTTCGACGTGCCATTAAAAACAGCAAAATGAAATTTGACATGACGTGGGAGGAATTACGCGCCTTGACCCGTGAACCATGATCTTGTTTGACACAAACGTCGTTATTGACGCGCGCGATGCATCCCAAGCCAATCATATGTGGGCGGTCCGACTTCTTGAAGAAGCGGTTGCCGGCGAAGGCGGCGGCATCAATGCGGCGACCTTGGCGGAACTCTGCGCCGGTTCGCCGAAGCCGGCGGACATCGAACCGGGAATCCGAAAACTTGGTTTGGAAATTTTTGATGTACCGGCGGCGGCTTCAGAGATTTGCGGAGCGGCCTATCGGCAGTACGTCGGGTCACGGCGCGCTTCGGGCGGCGGTATTGCGCCCAAAGTTCCGTTGCCGGATTTTTTCATCGGCGCGCACGCGGAAATCATGAGATGGAAACTGGCCACGCGCGATGCCGAACGCGTCTCCCGATATTTTCCCAAGGTTCACCTGCTGACGCCTAAAAATAACAAGTGAGCGCGTGCGCGAGTTGACGGCGAAGTTTCCGCTGCCTTATTGATGGGATTGCACTGTGCAATTCTGCCACGGCGCGTTAAATTCAAAGCATGAGCGCCAGTGAAATCATTGCGGAATTGCCAAAATTAAGTTTCGCCGAGCGATTGGCCGTGCAGAAGAAGCTGACCGAAATCGCCGCAGAAAATTCCGCCAATGTGCTGCACGATCGCGGCATTGATGAAGTTCAAGCTGCCGATTTGCGCTCCCGCCTGAAATCCTTCGCCGAAGACTGGGAACGTCCCGAAGCCGCCATCTACGATGAAGACCCGGCGCGGTGACGTCGTTCTGGTGTTGTTTCCGAATTCCGATTTGCGCACGGCCAAACGTCGCCCGGCGTTGGTTCTGCAACGCGACGAATTGAACAACGGCCTTGCTCAGACCATCGTTGCGATGATTTCCAGCAACCTCGCACGACGCGGCCACGCCAGTCGGGTTGTTGTGGGCCGCGACTCCGCGGAAGGCAAAGCCGCCGGCCTGCGGCTTGATTCCATGAACATGGCCGACAACCTGGCAACGATTTTGGAATCGGAAATGGATTCCACCCTCGGTCGTCTGCCGCAAATGAACGCCGTGGATGCAGCTTTGAAACACACGCTGGGCTTGGATTAAACGCGTGCGCGGGTTGACGGCGAAGTTTCCGTTGCCCTATTGATTTGGCGGCGAAATCATATGCTGCTGTTCAAATGCGTCAAAATTTCCGTCGTCTGAAATATGAATTTCTGTGTGTTGATCCGCGAATCCATAAATGCGCTCCCATTTTCCATCGGGCGTTTGGCGAGGAGTTTTTTCCCTGATTATTATTTTGTCATGCATTTGGAGAGCATCTGTTGTGCGAAGTCCCGCTAACGAACCAAGAAACTCGATGGCATCAAATCCTATGTCCCCTGGCCATTTTATATTGGGCGCGGGGTCGCCGGGATAATCACCCGCAACTCCAGACACCTGATCAATGTTTGTGGGATATTGTTCGTTGTGAAATTGAGCATAGAGTCCTACAAATCCCATCATTTGGTTTATCGCAGATTGCATATCACTTTGTCGGCGCTTGAATTGAACTTCTGTTAATTCACTGACTTTATTCTGCGCGGCAGCCAACTCGGTCTTCAAGTGCGTCATATCTTTTGTTTGCTGGCGCAGCACGCCAACTTCGCCGCGCAATTTCAACAACTCGTTGGATTGGTTATTCGATAACGTTTGAGAACCATCCGATGATGCAAATCGGTTAGACAAACTTTGATTGTCGGTTTGCAGTTTGACGAGTTGCTGTCGCAACGATTCATTTTCCATCCGTAATTCGGTTTGGGTTTGATGTTGAATCACCAGCGCCGTGGCCGCGCCGGCCACGATCAGCGCACCGATACCGAGTTTCAATTGGGTCGCAGTCATAATTTTCAAAATGGCGAAGGCAGTTCCAGTTCCCGCCGCCGCGATGGATGTCATTGCCAGCGTCGTTGCCAGACCGGCGGGCGCCATTTGAACAGCGTTTGCGGAGATCACGGACGCCAGCGCCGTCGCCGGGGTGATGCCGCGTTTGGCGAAAAGGGCGCGGAGTTTTTCCAGCGCCCGTTCCACACGCATCCGCGCCGCGTTTTCGTTGAGGCCGAGCTTTGCGCCGACTTCTGCGAATTGCCGATTCTCAAAGTAGCGCAACAAAATCGCTTCGCGGTCGGTTTCCTTGAGTTCATGCATGACGTCATCGAGCGTGGAACGGACTTGTTCCCAATCCGGCGCGCACGGAGTGACGCGCCCTACCTCGTTTTCCGGGACGGGTTCGCGCATAAATTTTTCCTCACGGTGGCGGCGGCGGTCTTCCATTCGCGCGATTTTCGAGGCGGCATAATGAGCGCTGGTATAAAGCCAGCCGGCCAGTGCTTCACGGCGGGCCAGCGAAGCCGCCTTCCGGGCCAGGTCGGTGAACACCGCTTGCGCCACGTCCTGAGCCAGATGCGCGTCGCCGCCGACTTGCCGCAAGGCCGCCGAATAGACGAGATTGACGTGCCGCCGCACCAGTTCGGCAAACGCGTCCTCGGAACGGGTCCGGGCGTAACGGCCCAACAACTCTGAATCCGGCGTCATGTTCAATCTATAGCACCCGCCGGGATAAAAACCGCACAGGAAAAAAAGCCAAGGATTACACGGATTTGCACCAATTCAAACCCAACCCCAATTCGTGTTAATTCGTGAAATTGGTGTCTAAAAAACGGATTTGACACAGCGGCCAAAGTGCGCAACACTGACTTTGAGTTGACTGTAAAGTTTCCCTTGCCGTATTGAAGGCTGAATGGCCTTGAATGCCTGATTAAGAAATCCATTTTGAACTTTTCCGGTCGCGGGCCGTCCAATGCGTGACTGCTTTTCACGACGCGCCAAGGACCGTCGGCAATCGAAACCAGGGCCAATTCACCAATTTGATTTATGCCAAGAGTCTCAACCAAAAAGACCAAAGTGAAAACGGAGGAGCCTTCCGCCGTTGAATCACCGGAATTGAACGGTGGCCCGGCGCCGGAAACCGCCGTCATTGAACCGCCGCCCGCGCCCGAACTGCAGCCGCCCTCCACGCCGGTCGAGCCCACCGCGGAGGAACCGAAAGCGGATGACCGCCGCGGACCGCAACGCGACAAAATCGCCACGTCGCTGAACATCGCCAAATTGCAGGCAATGCAGATGAGCGAGTTGAACCACATGGCCAGGGAACTCGGCGTGGAAAACTTCGGCACGATGCGCAAGCACGAGGTCATCTTCCACATCCTCCAGAAAAACGCCGAGCGCGCCGGGGTGCTGTTTTCCGAGGGGGTGCTGGAAATCCTGCCGGAGGGCTTCGGCTTCCTCCGCTCGCAGAGCTTCAATTACCTGCCGTGCCCGGAGGACATTTACGTTTCACCGTCGCAGATCCGGCGGTTCGATCTGCAGACCGGCAACCTCATCGCCGGCCAGATCCGGCCGCCCAAAGAAAAGGAAAAATTTTTCGCGTTGCTCAAGGTCGAGGCCGTGGACGGTGAAGACCCGGACAAGGCGAAGGAAAAAACCCATTTCGACAATCTCACACCGTTGTTTCCGGACAGGCGGTTCCTGCTCGAAACCGTGCCGGACGAGGTCAACACGCGGGTGCTGGACCTGGTCTGCCCGATTGGCAAAGGCACGCGCGGCCTGATCGTCGCGCCGCCGCGCACGGGCAAGACGGTGCTCATGCAGAAAATCGCCAACGCGATTCTGAAAAACAATCCGGAAACGTATTTGTTCATCCTGCTCATCGACGAGCGGCCCGAGGAAGTCACCGACATGGAACGCACCTGCAAAGGCGCGGAAGTCATCAGCTCCACGTTCGACGAGCCGCCGGAACGCCACGTCCAGGTGGCCGAAATGGTCATCGAAAAAGCGCGCCGCATGATTGAGCACAAGCGCGACGTGGTGATTCTGCTCGACTCCATCACCCGCCTCGCCCGCGCCTACAACACCATCCAGCCGCACTCCGGCAAGATTCTGTCCGGCGGTGTGGATGCCAATGCGCTGCACAAACCCAAGCGTTTCTTCGGCGCGGCGCGCAACATCGAGGAAGGCGGTTCGCTCACCATCATGGCCACCGCGCTGGTGGACACCGGCAGCCGCATGGACGAGGTGATTTTTGAAGAGTTCAAAGGCACCGGCAACATGGAAGTGCACCTGGACCGCGCGCTCGTGGACCGCCGTATTTTCCCCTCGATCAATATCGAACGTTCCGGCACCCGTAAGGAGGAATTGCTCTATCACCCGGACGAACTCAACCGCATCGTCCTGTTGCGCCGCGCGCTGACCGGGGTGCCGCCGGTGGAGGCCATGGAACTGCTGTTGGGCAAACTCAAGAAAACCAAGAGTAACATCGAATTTCTCCTGAGCATGACCGTGAGTTGATGGCCGGGACCGGCACCGGTG
>DATEGR010000521.1:0-8541 GCA_035279985.1 Verrucomicrobiia bacterium | reverse complement strand
TGACCGCTTTTACCTCCAGCGATTCCAAGCGCGACGAGGCGATGAAATTTGGCGCGCAGCACGTGGTCAACTCGCGGGACGCGGCGCAACTGCAAAAAATCGCCGGTTCACTGAACTTCATCCTGTGCACGGCCAACGCTTCACTGCCGTGGGACGCCATCATCGCCAGCCTGGCGCCCAAGGGCCGGTTGCACATCGTGGGTGCGGTGCTCGAACCGATCCCGGTTGCGGCGTTCTCGCTGCTGGCCGGGCAGAAAGCGATTTCCGGTTCGCCGCTGGGCAGTCCGTTCAATACGGCCCGGATGCTGGAATTTTCCGCGCGGCACGGGGTCGCCCCGATGATTGAAGTATTCCCCATGTCAAAGGTGAACGACGCCATGGAACACCTGCGGGCCGGCAGGGCGCGGTATCGCATTGTTCTGCAAAACGACCTCCGGTGAAGCTGAGAAGATGCTGAAATGTAGCCGCCGACGTGAGGAGGCGGATTTGTCGCCAAGCCTCGCGCAAATGTCCGCCTCCTCACGTCGGCGGCTACGGGTTTTCAATGGTGCCGGTTATTCCTCAGGGCCGTGAAACAAACGGGTTGCCTTTGATATAAAACCGGAGGTGCCGCCTCGCCCAATGCCGCGCGTAATCCACGCCAATGCGCGGCCGTTTGACCAGGGTAAACGGTTCGGCTTTGGGCGGCGTGGCGATGAAGAAGTCGTCACTGAGCAGATCGTGGCCGTTAAGGCGCCGGTCAACGTGGATTGCCCGGCAGAGCAAACCGGGGCCGCTGGTCCGGCCATCGAGGTTTTTCACCGGTTCCAGGGCGCGCAGCAACACGGCGGAGGCATGACCTGCGCGCTCGGTCACCACGTTCAGGCAGTGATACATGCCGTAGATGAAATAGACGTAAGCGTGTCCTGGCGGGCCGAACATCACCCGGGTCCGTTCCGTCAGGCCACGCGCTGAATGAGCGGCCAGGTCATGGGGACCGAGATACGCCTCCACTTCCACAATTCTGCCGATGCGCTCCCGGCCGCGTTCGACGCGGACCAGCAGTTTGCCCAGCAATTCCCGGGCGACGATCGTGGTATCCCGGTCGTAAAACCAGCGCGGCAACTTTTGCATAACCGGATTATACCGACCGGGTAGCAATGGGAAACCCGGGTTTACCCCGCAGAATCATGCCAAATAATGCTTGCTATTTTCCAGAAACCTGCAATAATTCACGCGTCTGTTAGATAACTCAAAGCTTGCAAGGCATGGTAAATCTTCAAGTGAACCTGGTTCATGATGATTTGAAATCCGATTAACGGGAACAGTCTGGTCAAAGCAAAGTTCAGTCTAGGACAGTATAACATCACATGAGCAATAAATTGTTTGTCGGGAATCTCTCCTTCGACACCACCGAAAACGACCTGCAGGACGCCTTTGCGGCGCACGGCACGGTCACCGAAACGAACCTGATGATGGATCGCGTGAGCGGCCGTCCGCGGGGCTTCGGTTTCGTCACCATGAGCACGCCCGAAGAGGCGCAAAAGGCCATCGCCGCGTTGAACGGCGCGCAACTGGGTGGCCGCGCCCTCACGGTCAACATCGCCCGCCCGCGCGAAGAGCGTCCGGCCGGCGGCGGGGGCGGTCGCGGTCCGCGTCGCGAATACGGCGGCGGCGGGGGCGGTCGCAATCGCTACTAATTACTGCTGGCTTTCGGAACGGGGCCCGGATAAAACCGGGTCCCGTTTTTTTATTCCCTGCTTCCGGTGGCGCGCCGGATTCCCAGTGAACGACAGTGCGCCGGGACCGGCGTTTGTCCGATACCAACCGGCCCCTGCGATGCCCAGGTAACAAAATGTGCTTGCCAATGATTTCAAAATCTAATATAAAAAACAGCACAACTCGAAAAGGCAGCAATGAAAATCCCGTCAGAAGGAAGTGCGCGTCTTGTGTTGGCGCTTTGTTTGTTTATTTTTCAAACTGCCTCAGCCGGTTCCTGGAACACCGTTGGTTCCTTAAACGCGCCCGGCTACGGTTGCACCGTGACCCTGCTGCCCAACGGGAAGGTGCTGGTTGCGGGGGGTATCAGTGCCGGCAACAGCGCGGAGTTGTACGATCCTGCCACCGGGAACTGGGCGGTCACCGGATCCATGGCCGCCAACCGCTATTCCCACACCGCGACCTTGTTGACCAATGGCAGGGTGTTGGTCGCCGGAGGTTCCGGCAGCGCGGGATTGCTCTCCAGCGCGGAGTTGTATGATCCGTTTACGGGAACCTGGACCAACACCGGTCCGCTCAACTTTGCCCGTAACGAGCATACGGCGACCCTGTTGCCGAATGGCCAAGTGCTCGTTTCGGGTGGTCAAGGCAGCAGCCAATTGCTCTCCAGCGCCGAGTTGTATGATCCGGTCATGGGGACCTGGACCAACACCGGTTCGCTGAATGACGCGCGTTACGGCCATACCGCGACCTTACTGACCAATGGCATGGTTCTCGTCACGGGAGGGGGAGGCGCGGGGCTCACGCTGGCCGACGCGGAGTTGTATGATCCCGACGCGGGGAGCTGGACGTTGACCGGCGCGCCGAGCGTTCAATATTTCTATCACACGTCAACGTTGCTGCCCGGCGGCCAGGTACTGGTCGCGGGCGGCCTTGGCTTCAGTGGTGTGCTTTCCAACGCAGACCGGTACGACCCCGTTACCGGGACGTGGAGCGCGACCGGTCCACTGAACCAGGCCCGTTATTTGCACACGGCAACGCTGTTACCCAACGGCCAGGTACTCGTTGCCGGAGGCAATAACGGCAGCTCGCTCTCCAGTGCGGAGTTGTACGATCCCGCCAGCGGAACGTGGACCAACACCAGCCTGCTGAACACCACCCGCGAGTCACATGTCGCGACGTTGTTACCCAACGGCCAGATGCTGGTGGCGGGCGGAGTCAGCTTTGGCGTACCGCTGAACAGCGCGGAACTCTATGATGCAACCATCAATCCGGCCACCGGAACAAATATTTTGACCGGCGGGCTGAATTCACCGCGTTATGCGCATACGGCGACGTTGTTGCCCAACGGCCTGGTTTTGATTGCGGGCGGCGGCACCGGTGGGGCCGATTTTACCAACGCGGAACTGTTCAATCCACTCATCCGAGCATTTGCCAATACCGGCGGATTGACGAACGCTCCCCGCATCCACACGGCCACGCTGTTGCCCAATGGCAAGGTGCTGGTCGCGGGCGGCGAAGACGCCAGCGGGAACCCCCTGGCCAGTGCTTCGCTGTATGATCCGGCGACCAGGACGTGGACCAACACCGGTTCCATGTCAGCGGCCCGTTATCGTCACACGGCCACGTTGTTGTCCGATGGCAAGGTCCTGGTCGTCGGTGGCCTCAGCACGGGAAACCTTCTGCTATCCAGCGCAGAACTTTATGATCCGGCCACCGGCACCTGGAAGCCCACCGGTTCCACCACCACCTTCCGTTATTGGCACTCGGCCAGCCTGCTGACGAACGGCCAGGTATTGGTTTCCGGTGGCCAGGGTGCCAGTCCCCTGGCCAGTGCCGAGTTGTATGATCCGGTGACCGGGGTGTGGACGGCCACGGGCTCAATGATCAGCGGCAGATACTTTCATACGTCCACCTTGTTGCCCAACGGCAAAGTGCTGGTGGCCGGCGGTCAGGGCAATAGCGGCTATCTGGCCAGTGCCGAGTTGTATGACCCGACAACCCGCACGTGGACGGCCACCAGTGCGATGTCTGTCCCGCGATACAACTTCCCGGCCGCTGTGCTGCCCAACGGAAAGGTTCTGGTGGTCGGTGGTATCAACAACAGCGGCATCATTCCCAGCACGGAAGTCTACGACCCGGCCCTTGGACAATGGACGGCAACCAATGCGCTTAATTTTGCGCGATTCAGTGCCACGGCGACAGTGTTGCCCAATGGCCGGGTGCTCATCGCCGGCGGTGCGGGCAACAGCGGTTACCCGGCCAATGCCGAGTTGTACGATGCCGGCCTTAATTTCAGCAATGCCTGGCGACCGCAAATAACCGCCATCACCTCGCCGCTTGCCTTGGGAAGCGATCTGGTTGCCATCGGCGCGCAATTCCGCGGGGTGTCAGAAGGGTCCAGCGGTAATTCGCGGGATGCATCGGCGGATTATCCCCTGGTCGAATTGCGCGGCATCGAAAATGGGCAAATCCGGTTCCTGCTTTCCTCAAATTGGGCCACAAACTCGTTTGTTTCGCTGCCGGTTTGGGGATTTCCACCCGGTTACGCGTTGGCGACCGTATTTGCCAACGGGATTCCGGGCACTTCCAGCATTGTCAATATCAGCGTTCCGATTCCAGTCGCGGCGGTCCTGACTGGCGCTCAAAAAACGAATGGCGGTCCGTTCTCGTTCAGTTTCACCAACAACGTGGGTGCGTTGTGCGGCGTGCTGGCAACCACCAATCCGGCGCTGCCCCTGGCCAGCTGGTCGGTCCTGGGTGCGGCCACGGAGATCTCGCCCGGCCGGTTCCAGTTTGCCGACCTGTCAGCCACCAACGGTCCACGCCGGTTTTACCGCGCCTACTCGCCGTAATCCGTCCGGCCCCTTCACCGGATTACCGCGCGAGCCTGGAAACTGAAACCGGCCCGGAATCAATTCTGCCAAACTGGACAGCGACGGAAGCTGTGTTAGTTTCCGGCGCATGCAAACCAGGGCACTGGGCAATTCCGACCTTAATATCACCCCGATCGGCTTTGGCGCGTGGGCCGTTGGCGGCGACTGGCAATTCGGCTGGGGCGCACAGGACGACGCGCAGTCCATCGCGGCGATTCACCGCGCGCTGGAGCGGGGTGTGAACTGGATTGATACCGCGCCGGTTTATGGCCTGGGCCATTCGGAGGAAATCGTCGCGCGGGCATTGCAGGAATGGAACGGCGCACGGCCCTACGTTTTCACCAAATGCGGCATGTTGTGGAACGACAAAGGCGAAATCAGCTACTCGTTGTGCGCCGATTCCATCCGGCGCGAATGTGAAGCCAGCCTGCGCCGGCTCGGGGCGGACGTCATTGATCTCTATCAAATTCATTGGACGGCGGATGATTTGAACGAGACGATCGAAGGCTGGAACACGCTTGCCGCGCTGCAAAAGGAAGGCAAGGCGCGCTGGATCGGCCTGTCGAACGCCAGCGTCGAGGAGATGCAAAAGCTGCAATCCATCGCGCGCATCACCTCGCTGCAACCGCCGTATTCGCTTATCCGGCGCGACGTGGAATCAGCGCAACTGCCGTGGTGCCGGCGCGAAGAGGTCGGCGTGATTGTCTATTCGCCAATGGCGTCCGGTCTGCTCACCGGCGCGATGACGCGCGAACGCATCGCATCGTTGCCGAAAAACGATTGGCGCAACCGGAATGACCAGTTCCAGGAGCCAAAATTATCGGAAAACCTCAAAGCGGTGGAACGGCTGCGAACGGTCGGCGCGCGGCATGGCCGGTCGCCGGGCGAAACGGCGATTGCGTGGACATTGCATAAGCCGGCGGTGACCGGTGCCATTGTCGGCGCGCGCAATGCGAAGCAGGTGGACGGCATCATCGGCGCGATGGATTTCCGGCTCACGCCGGAGGAAATTGCGGAGGTGGCAGGGAAATAAAAGCCCGCCCGTGAGCGTGGACCGGGGCGGGTTATTTACGGCCAGCGCCGTTTTCTTTCAGCCGATTCAGCCGGTCTTACTCAAAAGTGCTTTTGGCTGCAGGCGGTCCGGATGGGGCTGACGCTCCGGATGATAAGGGCGGTTGCGAGCGGAGGGCCTTTACCTCTGCCGGAGTCACTTCCAGCCCGGAATTGCCGAATGAATTGTAAACAAACGTCAGGACATTCGCGATGTCCTGGTCACTGAGCGGGAACAAAGGCATGCTGTTGTTAAACTTCAGCCCATTCACCACCACTGCCCCCTGCCGGCCAAAGATCACGGTTTGGATGGCCCGGTTCTTGTCGGCATTCAAAAAATCCGATCCCGCCAGGGGTGGAAACACATTGGGAAGCCCCCGGCCGGTGGGCTGATGACAGGCCGCACAAACGGAAGTGAAAAGTCGCCGGCCCATTTCGATCCGCTCGGCCTTCGATTTGGCTGCGCCGGGTGGCGGCGGCACGCCCCGAAGGCCCCCCTCGTCGACCCACTTCACGATGGTCGAGCGTTCCTCGTCGGTGAGCGCCAGTGACTCCGGGCTGTTGGCCACCGGCATTGACTCCTTGTAATACGTCCCTTTCCAACTGTCCCAAATCCGCCTTCTGATTTCCCAACGATCGGCGTAGGCGGTTTTATAGTCCAGCCAGTCGTAAACAAACCGGGACTGCTGGTTATGGCAGCGGGAGCAACTGCCCATGAAGATCGGTTGGATATCGCGGAGATAGGTGGGCGTTTGATTGGTTTGCGCCGGGGCCTGGGTGAATACCAGACACCCGATGACGGCCGATACACCCGGCCAAAGCAATCGCACTCGTCGCCGCGGGTTCAGGAATTGGGATATATGCATGGTTGCTGTTTGGTTGTGTTATCAGTCGAAATTTTCATCGCCGGTGCTAAAACCCCAGGGAAAGCTGGAGAATGAATTGGTCGGCCTGGGCCGGGTCGTTGCTGTTGAGAAACTCGTAGTCGCCTTCGAACATCAGCGTGTTCGTGAAATAATAGACATAACCCACAGTGTATCGCCGGGTTTTGGTTCCCAGTCCGTCCCGCACGTAGTCATAGCGGCCCACCAGCTCGGTGTCGTTGATGACCGGCAGTTCCAGATCCAATCCCGCCAGTTTATAGCTGGCTTGCGCGTACCATCCGGTTTGGTTGATGAGGCCGTCATCGCTTCCGTAACGGGTCAGGATGTATTCGCCCTTGGCCTCAAAATTAGGTCCCAAGTGCATGGCGGCATCCAATACGCCCGCTGACCAGAGGTGATTTCCTGCATCGTCCCACTCACCCGACTGGCCGGAAACTCCCAGTTCCAGATCGTAATGGGGTTTATAGGGGAAGGGCAAAAAGAACCCCAACCGCGCGCCCCCGGACGGGTGGCCGTGCAGATTGGCCGCCACACCATCGGATGTGACGCCCACGTTCCCGCCCAGATCAAGCGAGCCGGAACCTGCGTTCCCGTCCGACGAACCGGGCCCGTTCACGCCATACACCTGATAGTTGATGAACTCGCCGGCGTCCCCTACCGGAACCGCCCCTTGCAACTCCGCACCGACTCCGGTGCCCGGAAGCAGCGCATCCACCGCGAGCGGATTATCAGGAATTTTGTTCAACCATCCAGCGCCGCGCTCGGTATAGGTTCCGAGCGGCAGCAACAGGTCTCCGGCCGCAAAGGTCACGTAATCGTTCATCACATAATCCAACTGCGCGAAACTCATATCGAAGGCGGTGGTGTAACCGCTGCTGCCGGGCGCGTTGTTTGCGAGCGTGGTGTCGAAGCCGACCTCAAACAAAATGTTGTCCCCGCCGCGGTACAGAAAAATGGGCGCAAAATCAGCCTGCACAAAGGCCCCGTGCTGTCCCGCCGTTTTGACGTATTGGAATTCTGCGTCGCCCAGCATCATGAAGTTGTGGTTGACGGTGGCCTCGTCAATGGGCTGCCGTGGGAGTGGTTGCGACATCGACGCCTCGATGCTTTTCTGTTCCGCGTTCGTGGCCATTTGTTGCGTTTCGGTCAGCTTCTGCCGGAGTTGCTGTATCTGTTGCAGGTCCTGCGCATGGGTCTCTTGCTGCACGGTGTTCGACTGTTGCAGATTTTGAACCTGCTCGCCCAGTTTTTGCACGGTCTCCTTCAGGGCATTGAAGTCGGCGTCACTCACCTCTGCCGTCACCCGCGCCGGCAGCGCCAGCCCGATGACACAGCCCGCCAGCATCAGCCTCAAAATCCCGCAACGTGTTTTCATGGTCTTTTTCATTCGTGATTCAATGGTTCAGGGGCCGCTCAACGACCGCTGTTGTCCTGGAGATATTGCAGAATCAGCCTGGCCTGGCTCGCCGGGATGTTGGCCCGCACCTGCATGTGCAGCATGATGGTTTTCCATTGCGCCGCCGTCCGCTCGGTCGGGTAACGCTCGGGATGGCACCGGTTGCAATGCATCGAGTAAAGCTCCGCTCCGGTGAGTTGATGTTTCAACCCGGGCTTCTCCGTCTCCGGCGCCCCGGCTTTCACGGTCGCGGCATCGGTGGATGCCGGAGCAGGATCCGCTTTCGGAGGTGCGACGACGGAATTGGTTTCAGCTGAGAAAAGGGTGGTGGACGCCAGCCCGCCGAGCATCACGGTGGCCACGGCGGCGGCGAAGGTTGTTTGCACCAGTACTTTCAACGGTTTGAATGTTTTCATTTTGCTTCCAGGTTAAGGTGGCGGCGTTCAATTCCGCTTCCAGGTACAGAGCAACGCATATCAATCTAATTTACGGGATGCGTTTTTATTCTCACGGTCGGACAAAGACTACCCATTCCTTGTCATTGCTGAAACATTTTTTGGCATGAATAAAAAAAGAGACAAGAGAAAAATTTCCTGACCTCGGCGGGAGACCTTCCGTCAGCGTGAACCGATCTTCA
>DATEGR010000520.1:0-8923 GCA_035279985.1 Verrucomicrobiia bacterium | reverse complement strand
CAACGGCAACCACGTTGTTATAGGTCTGGCTGGCTGTGCCATAATAAATCTTGTAACCGGAAAGGATGGGGTCTGTGCTTGGTTGCCACGCCAGCGAAACCGAGCCGGTGAGATTGCTGCAAATGCCCCGGATAAACACCGCCGGCATGTTTGTGAACGAGAGGTTGGTTGAACCCGCAAATACTCCGATCGTCCGCCAGGTTGGCGAGGTCAGATTGGTAGCGAATTGCAACGTAACAGGGTTGTTTATATTAGCCGTTATTTTTTCGGTGATGATCGCAGGCGACGAGTTGGTAACTAAAGGAACCAACACCCACGCGTTGGTCGCATTCCCGTTCACCGTCACATTCGTCCCCGTTCCGCCACTGAAACTCACATTCTGGTTATAATTGCTCGCCGCACTCGGACTGAACGCCACCATCACCGCCTGCGTCTGCCCGGTTGCCAGACTGTAACTCCCGCCCGACACGACACTGAACGGCGCACTCACGGTCGCGCTCCCGCTCAATGTTCCTGTCCCGACGTTTTGTACCGTAAAAATGTTTGTCGCACTCGTTCCCACCAGCAATGTCCCATAGACAAGGTTCCCGGGCGTCACCTGGATGCCGGGAACGCCGTTCGGGACCGTATAAGATAATTCGCTGGAATAAACGCTTTCCAGGCCGGAAGTGTCCAGAGTTGTGCTGGCAAAGTAATAGGTCGCACCTTCCGTCAAACCTGAAATCGTGGCGTTGGTCACATTCCCAACGGAGGTAACATTGGTATAGTTGCCACTGGCCGAGCCGTAGTAGACCTTGTAGCCGGCCACAGTGGCGTTGGTGACTGGATTCCAGGCCAGGGTTACACTTTGACTGCCCGAAACAGAGGAAGAGGTCATGAGCGCCAATCCACCCAATAGAAGCACAAATAAAGCAACCCGTCTGGTTGCTGTGGTCGCGGCACCTGCCAAATGCGCCCGGGCAACCTGGCTTTTTGGATTTGAAGCGTTCAGCATAAAGTGGACAGGCAAATTTTTACACGAAATTCAATTTTCCAGTCTCAGTCATAAATCTGGTCGTGACGTGAGCGTTCCCTGTTTCACCGGCACCTTTCTTGAGTGGTCTGGAAAGACCACTCAAAAAGGCACCGGCCGGCCCACTCCACCTCCTTGGCGTTGTGGAATTGTTTAGAACCAATATCGAATGCCAATGCCGCCGGTGACTTCACCGCGTACAAAGGGCGCGACATCAACGGCTGGTGCAACCTCCGCAAAGATGTCCACGGGAGCGTTGCCGAACATATACGAGATACCCACGGGGGCACGAATGCCGGCTTGATTGGCATCGTTGCCATGCCGGAATCTGGCCAGGGCACCGACACCGAAATAGAGCGGCATCTGGCCTTGCGATACCGGAATTATATGAAAATTGTGCCAGAGAACGTCACTGTGCAGATACACGTCCGTGTTATCGTGAAATGACCAGCCGAGGGCTCCATCAACAGCCATGGTTTCGTTGAACCAATACTTCACATCCGCACCGATCGGTTCACCAAATGTGACACCGGCGCCAAATTTGCCGGCATGGCTGCTATAGCCATTGTTAGCACCCATCGGCATCGTCGAGGCGGCGGGGGTGACGTTGGTGTTGGTGGTGTCTGTATCCTGTGCCCGCGTGGTAAGGCCGAGCAGTGTTGCCGATACTGTTACGATCAAGACTTTTTTCATACGCATTTCAGCATTTCAGTTGTTTCCGGACTTTGACCCGTGTGCCGTCCTGATGGCCGTGTCACGGTTCGGGTACGAGTGGTTTTCAGCGTTCCGTTGGCCCGGAAAATTTTGCAAAGTTAAGTTTACTCGAATATTTAATTCGCACTGGCAGAGCCATTTGTGTTCATCCCACTGGAATTGGTCATGGAACTGTTTGTGACCGTTTCCATCGCGGGGCTGCTGTTGGATGCACCGGCCGTGCCGGAACCAGGCGGTTGTTCGCTGGTTGGCGGATTAGCTGGACTCGATTGAGTCTCCGTGGAGTTGTTGTTTCCGCAACCGGCAAGAAACACCAGGGCGATCAGTGGAATGATTTTTTTCATGGGTTTTAGTCCTTTCACTTGCTTGACACCGGGCCGTTGCGTTGGTTGGCCCCTTAGCCAGTCAATTGGCTCAAACAAAGTTATAATATCTGCTCCCCTTCAACCGTTGTTTTATCTGTCAGCCTTGTGCTCATTTCTGTTTCCTTCGGTTGCAAATTTTTGTGTTTACCGCGCTCAGCGTTCATCGCTGGCTACGGCCTCGCATTTTTTGCGCAGAGGCTGCTTGTTTTAAGCATGCCCTGCGTTTGGCAAGTTCCGTGCCTCCCGGGGAAATGGCGTTAACTGTTGGTTTCCAAGGCAGATTACCGGCAGGTGAGCTTTGCGAATGGAACGTTTGCAACCACCGATGGAATAAATCCTGCCAATCGGCGCTGGCGCACAACTACTTATTCCGTTCCTCGCGGCGGGGATCCAATCCAAATTGAAGTATTTTTTCCCGAACCTTCATCCGACTGACACCCAGCCAACGGGCGATTCTGGATTGATTGCCTTGTGCCAGTTGAACGGCTTGTTTGAAGAGCTCGGGTTCCCAATCCGTGATCATACGTGAATAGGCGTCATTGACATCACCGCTTTGCGCGCGGTTGAGCAACTCGGCGATGTAAGCGGCGTGCGTTTGCTGGCTCGCCTCGGCCGGCTTCCGGGTTTTGGCCAGCACACGTTGCGCGTGTTCCAGACTGATGGCGAACGGCCGGGCCTGGAGCAGTGCCTGGCGGATGATATTTTCCAACTCGCGCACGTTGCCGGGCCATGGCTGGCTTTGGAGGAAAGAAATGGCCTCCGGCTGAATGGCCGGGGAGTCGAGGCCGAGTTCCTTTCCATAACGTTGAATAAAATATTTCGTTAAATCAGGGATGTCTTCGGTGCGCTGGCTCAGGGGCGGCAGGGTGATGGTGACAACGCTCAAGCGATAGAACAAATCTTCACGGAATTCCCTTTCTTTAATGGCTGTTTCCAGATCGCGATGGGTTGCGGCCAGCACTCTTACGTCCACGGCAATGTCGGCTTCGCTGCCGAGCCGTTGGATGGTGTGTTCCTGGAGCACGCGCAGTAACTTGCCTTGCGTGTTTGCATTCAAGTCGCCGATTTCATCGAGAAAAATGGTTCCCCCCTGGGCCTGCTCAAACCGGCCAATGCGGCGGCCCTGGGCGCCGGTAAATGCGCCGCGTTCATATCCAAACAGTTCGCTCTCCAGCAACGTGTCCGGGATGGCAGCGCAATTAACGGCGATAAACGGTTTGTCAGCGCGATCGCTGTATTGATAAATGGCGCGTGCGACAAGTTCCTTGCCGGTGCCGGTGGCGCCTCGGATCAACACCGTTGCCGGTGTCGCGGCAACCCGGCCAATTTCCTTGTAGATCGCCTGCATGGCGCGGCTTTGACCGATGATGGCCGAACGGTTCATGCGGGCCTCGCCCATGGCCACCGGTTCGGACATCAACCGGCTGCTGGCAACGGCGGAGGCAACCAAATCAAGCAATTCATCGGCTTCAAATGGTTTAAGCAGGTAATCGCACGCGCCAAACTTGGTTGCTTCGATGGCCGTTTCGGTTGTGCCGTGGGCGGTTATTAAAATAATAGGCTGTTTCGGTTTGGCGTGGTGAAGTTGAGCCACCAGTTCCATGCCGCCCAGGCCGGGTAACCGCAAGTCGGTAATGACAACACTGTATTGTTCGCGGCACGCCTGTTCCAAACCGACGTCGCCACGGCTGGCGATATCCGCGTCGTAGCCCTCCTCTTGCAGTACCTTCTGCAACGAGGCGGCGGTGCTGGAGCTGTCTTCGATTAACAGGATTTTAGGTTTCATGTTCGCTGACCCGCGGCAGAACCACGGAGAAGATGGTACCGCGGTTGAGCTGGGTTTGGTAGCGGAGTTCCCCGCCATGTTTCTCAACAATGCGCGCCGCGATGGGCAGACCGAGCCCGGTTCCGCCATCCTTGGTGGTGAAGAAGGGATCAAACAACCGCTGTTGCACTTCAGGGGGAATGCCTTTGCCATTGTCAATCACGTCCATGATCGCCAGACCGCCCACGCCGTTGCGCGCTCGCAGCGTGATTGCCCCGTCGCTCCCAATACTGTCCGCTGAATTCTGAATCAGATTAATCAGGACCTGCTTGATTTGTTGGGTATCCGCGCGCACCCAGACCGGTTCGGACGGATCCAGCTTCAAATCAATCGAGGACTTCTTCAACTGCGGCTTCAGCAATTCATGGACTTCCGCCAGGATTCGTTGAGTTGGGACGGTAATGAATTCCGGATCGGAAGGGCGCGCGAACTGAAGGAAATCCCTGACAATTCGCTCCAGGCGGCTGATTTCGTCGCCGATGACGACCGCATCTTCGCTGTTGGCCAGGCCAGACGGCAGGGATTTCTTCAAGCTGTAGAGGCGGAATTTAATCGCTGTCAGCGGATTGCGGATTTCGTGCGCGACGCCGGCGGCCAGCACTCCCAAGGAGGCAAGTTTTTCCTGTCGGGCGATGATGGCCCGGCTCTCGGTCAGCCGGTACCGCAGTGGCGCGATCGTGCCGCGGTATACCAATATCGCCAGCGCGACGATCAACGACAGCAGCAGCGTCACCGAAAGCTTGAGCAGCCGCTGAAAGGTGTTCAAAGTGCGATTCGATTCCTGAAGAAAGCTGTCAAAAGCCGAACTTTGATCGCGGATAAACGAGTCACACAAGTCCAGCAAACGTTCGGATTGTTGTTGCACTTTCTCGTAACTGCTCGGAAAGGCAACGGCTTTGGTTTCAAGAAAGCCGATTCGGGCGGAGAGCAAATTCGTGCTGTCCGTCAGATAATCATTGTAGGCGCCACCCATCCGTTTGAAAAATTCGCGCTCCAAAGGGGTGACCGCGTTACTCTGGTTTGCGTTAAACCATCGCGTTAATTCCTGCGAGTTCCTGTAAAACAGGTTGTAGTCGGCGACGTCGCCACGAAGGCGATAGCGGAGCAAAGAATCGTTTAATCGTTCGATTTCGTTCTTCATGTGAACGGCCAGGTAGAAATCCTTGGCCTTCAGTCCGGCAAACTCGCTCTGGAGATGATCCACCCGTTCCCACGTGGTGCGGCTTACCCAAATGACCAGGACGGAGCCCAGCAGGGCTGTCAACACCAGGCCCACCAGGCGCAATTTCGCCGCTGGAGGGGTCGGGGTGGCACGTGGGGAGCCACCTGTGGCAAGAATTGTTTCAACCGTCGGTTTCATTTTCTCGCGAGTTGCCTTCAAATTCAGGGATTCCAGCCGAAATAGCCGGGTCCCCATGCTGGCATAGCAACCGCTAGTCCATGTCCCAGAGTAGGGTAGAACGTGCTAAAAAACCAACAAATAACCTGAAACGCTGGACCAATGAAAACACAAGTGGCAATCGACTTTTACCGCGCTTTCTCCTTTTCTGCGTATCCATTGGAAGTGCCGACAAAGGAGGAAAACAACAACGACCACGGCAACCGGAATCCCTCGCCAGCTCCCAACCTGCACTCACGACCAGTATCTGTTCCAGTGGGTTGGGGTCCTGCCCGCTACCCGAAGAAGAATGGTTCCGGGTTGCCGTCATCTTTGAATGACTGGCTGGCCTCGAAGGAGGCCCTGTTTATCGGCTGAATGACGGCCGACGAAGAAAACGAATCAAACTCCGCCGGAATCATGAGTGCCAAACCGGCCAATCAGTTGGAACCCGTTGTTGAGTGCTGCCGTTCAACCTCCCGCGCCGGAGGCCCCATTCTACATTGCTGCCGGAGGTTGACGAAAGTCATGGGTACATGAACAAAACTGTCTTGATTGTGGATGATGACCTGAGTGTGCGGAAATCTTTAGGCAAGGTTCTACAGGAGGTTGGTTATAATGTAATCGAGGCGGCGGATGGCGCTGAGGCGGTTAAACTGTTCAAGTCCGGACAGGTTGATCTACTGCTGCTGGACATTGATCTTCCAATCAGAGACGGATGGGATGTTTTTAAGAGTATTACCAGCCAGGCCCCTGCGTTTCCCATCATCATTATCACCGGGAAAGACAATCAATACGACACAGCCATGGCAGCAGGCGTTGGTGCCTTGATGGAGAAACCGCTGGATGTTGGCCAACTCCTGAATACTATCCAGGAATTGCTGGCTGAATCCAAGGAAGCCCGCTTGCGTCGCCTCTGGGGGTACAGCCACGAGGTTCGTTATATCCCGCCTGCCCGCCCGTCTTTCCGGCAAAAGTTGCACACCTGACGGACCCCGCTTCGTGTTTTTGGTCGTTGTCTTCCCGGGTTCAGCGGCATGGACAATTCGTTGAAACCCGGGCGGATTGCCTTTACTTGTTGAATTCCAGAGAGTCTAAGATAATCTCCCGTCAGCCATCGCCGCAAGGTTCATCGGAATTCCTGACGCCGATCGAGGCGAACAAATGATTGACTCACACTTCAGCCCAAAACGAAAATGAACAATATGAATGGAAAAGTGACTTTCGGACTTCTCGTCGGCAATCGCGGCTTTTTCCCGGCACATCTCTGTGACAGCGGCCGGCAGAAAATAATCTCGGTCCTCGAGCAGAATGGCATTGGGGTGGTCGCGCTGCCAACCACGGCGACCAAGTTTGGCGCCGTCGAATCGCTGGAAGACGCGCAAAAGTGCGCCGACCTGTTCAAGCAAAACGCCGGAAAGATTGACGGCATCCTGGTCACGCTCCCCAATTTCGGCGACGAGCGTGCCGTAGCCAACACGCTTCGCTGGTCCGGCCTCCGGGTGCCGGTGCTGGTGCATGCCTTCAACGATGACCCGAAGAGCATGACCATCAAGGACCGGCGCGACAGCTTTTGCGGCAAGATGTCGGTTTGCAACAACCTTCGCCAATACCACGTTCCGTTCACGCTCACACGGCTCCACACGGTCAATCCCGACCAGCAGAGTTTTTTGCAGGACCTGCAGGATTTTGTGGTGACCTGCCGCGTGATCAAGGCGTTGCGGAATCTCCGCATTGGTGCCCTCGGCGCCCGGCCGACGGCCTTCAACACCGTTCGCTACAGTGAAAAACTTCTGGAACAATCCGGCATCAGCATCGAGACGCTCGATCTGTTCGAATTGTTCGGCTGGGTGAACAAGATAAAGGACGGCGACGCGGCGGTGGATGCAAAACTGAAGGAAATTCAAAATTACGTGGTGGCCAAGTCCATTCCACCGGTGTCACTGCTGAAAATGGCGAAATTTGGCGTGGCCGTGGACAAGTGGATGCGTGACACCAGGCTGAACGCGACGGCGATTCAATGTTGGACGGCGATGGAGGAGTTTTTCGGCGTCGTCCCCTGCACGCTGATGAGCATGATGAGCAACATGTTGATGAGCAGCGCGTGCGAAGTGGACATCATGGGCACGGTGGCCATGTATGTCATGGCCCAGGGCGGCGGCAAACCCAGCGCGCTGGTGGATTGGAACAATAATTACGGGGAAGATCCGGACAAGGGCGTCGTGTTCCATTGCAGCAACCTGCCCAAGGACGTGTTTGTGGAAAAAGGTGAAGGTGCGCCGGTGATGGATTACCAGGAAATCATCGCGGGTGTGGTAGGCAAGGAGAGCGCCTACGGCACGATCGTGGGCCGCGTGAAGGCGGCGCCGTTCACTTACTTGCGGGTCAGCACCGACGATTTCGCCGGCAAAATCCGCGCCTACCTTGGTGAAGGGGAATTAACGAACGACCCGCTGAGCACGTTTGGCGGCTATGGCGTGGTGAAGATTCCAAATTTCCAGAAACTGCTGCGATATATCTGCGAAAGCGGATTTGAGCATCATGTCGCCATCAATCCGACGCGTATTGGCGCCGGTGTGGGTGAAGCGTTGAGCAAGTATCTGGGCTGGGAACTTTATCTGCACCCGTAAGTCCTGTTGAAATTTCCATAGCTTTCTCCCGATTATTGTACGACGGGTTTTCGGGCAAAAAATTCCGGAAACAAATCCGACGGGCAATTCCTCGCATTTCTTAATCTTACTTCCCGGTGGTGGTTCGGGTTCATGGCGGAGAACAAATAGTTTGAATGTTTGTCAAAAAACGTTTAAATTAGTGGTATCCGTGGATGATTCAAGAATGGAAATGGCCGTCTCGGCGCTTTACCGTTTGCATCTGTTCCCCGGCAACAAATCAGTGGCCCTGAATCATTATTCTCGATGAATAAATTTCTGGAACATTACACAGCAGGACTAGTCATCACATTTGTTCTGCAGGCCGGGATGGCTGCCGCGCAAAACCTTGTCACGAATCCCGGATTTGAAACCGGCGACACCACGGGCTGGTTCGCCTTTGGTTCGCCGACCATCGCGGTCGAGACCAGTCAGGTCCATTCAGGCGCCTACGCCGCCCAGGTGTCAAACCGCACGGCCACCTATATGGGCATTGCCCAATCGTTTGTCGGAGTCCTCCAGGCGGGCCAGACTTACAATGTTTCGGCCTCGGTCATGTTGGTAACTGGCGGGAACCAGACCATGCACTTGACGATGCAAAAAACGGATGGGAGCGGAACGTCTTATACGCAGATGGCTTCGGGGTCAGTGTCTTCGAGTGGTTGGACGCAGCTTTCCGGATCATACACCTACAATCCTTCTGGTACCGTCAGTACGTTGAATTTCTATGCGGAAGTGACCAGTAGTTCGAACGCCTCGTACTACATTGATGACGTCTCGCTTAGCGGAGGAATCATAGTGACCAATCCGCCGATCAATGGCGCTGCCACAGTGGACTGGGATAACGTGCATCAACGGATTGACGGATTTGGCGCTTCGTCGGCCTGGAATGGGAGTTGGAGCACAGCCCAAGCCGACCTGCTTTTCTCCACCAATAATAACGTCTCTTATTCAGGCGGCACCTATAATGGCGTCGGACTT
>DATEGR010000519.1:0-5571 GCA_035279985.1 Verrucomicrobiia bacterium | reverse complement strand
CGACCGGAAGCGAGGGACCGGAAGTGAAGGACTGGAAGTGGCCGCCCGGAAGTGACCAACTGGAAGTGACAGACCGGAAGTGGCCGATCGGAACTGACCGACCTGCAAGGCGACGAGGCCGGTTTGCTCAAACCGGAAGCTTATTTGGAACTGCTGAAAGTCGCCGTGGAGGCAAAGAAACTCTATGGACAAAGCTAAAAAGGTCGTGGTGCTGCCGTGCAGTGGCATCGGCAAAGCCTACGGCGCGCTGGCCCGCGAGACGGCTTACGAACTGGCCGAGCGCGTCCGCCCCGGTGTGGCCACGCTCACCTGTTTGCCGCTCCTGGTCGTCAACGATCCGGCGGCGCGGAAATTGGTCACAGAACACCCCGTCATCGCCATTGACGGGTGTCCGAAGGAGTGCGCCAAGAAAAGCGTCGAGGCGCTCGGCAAG
Organism: Verrucomicrobiia bacterium; assembly: GCA_035279985.1. GTDB lineage: Bacteria > Verrucomicrobiota > Verrucomicrobiia > Limisphaerales > UBA11358 > UBA11358. The sequence goes on along the minus strand of DATEGR010000519.1, from coordinate 5,138 downwards.
GGGCCGGCGGTGTCCTGTCAGGCCATCCGGTTTTACACCGCCCACAAGCACCTCAAGCCCGAAGGCGTGGCGCAACTCAACGAAGCCGGCCAACAGCTGGCGCGCATTGCGGCGGATGAATTGGCGGCCACCGTGGACCGCCTGGCCGCAAAGGAGAAGTTATGAACGAAATTCAAGTCACCAAAGTCGGCATCGTTTCCTGTAGCGGCGAGGAAATACCCGACGGCACGCTTTGCCGGATTGCCTGCCGCAAAGTGCTCGACGCACTGCGGCCCGGCGAAACCGTCACCATCTGCCTGCCATTGTTCATCGCGGGCGGCGAGGAGGAACGGTCTTTCGCCGCGAAGTATCCGAGCATCACCGTGGACGGCTGCCAGAAATTGTGCGCGGCCAAAGCCACCGAAATGCTGTCCGGCAAGCCGAGCAAATCGCTCCTCGTCCCGGAAATCTTGAAACAGCGTGGTATTCCGGCGCCGACCAAACTCCGGCATTTCGGGCCGGAAGAAGAACCCGCCGTCAAGGCCGTCGCCGAAGAAATCGCCAAAGCCGTGGATGAAGTCCTGGCCGAACAATGACAACTGCGGCGCGCACAGTGACGCGCCCCACCTGACTTACTTATGCCGATATACAAAAACAAAGTGGAATGGCGCGGCGCTCATCTTGGCCACACCTGGACGAGCAACGGCGTGGACATGCCCTTTTCAGCGCCGCCGGCGCTGCACGGGATGCCGAACATGCTCACCCCCGAAGACGCCTTTGTCGCCTCCTCGAATACGTGTTACTTCCTCATGGTCGTTTGGGCCGCCGAACGTTTCAAGTTGGATTTGGTGTCGCTGGAAATTGACGCCGAAGGCGAGGTTGAAGAATTTCTCGATCGCACCTCTGTGTTCAAGCAAGTGACGTTGCGCCCGCGCATCGTCGTGCGCGGCAAATCACGCGAAGTGGTTCAGCGCGCCTTGGACATGGCCATGAAGTATTCGACCATCAACCAGTCCTTTAAGTCCAAGGTAATCATCGAGCCGGACATCATCATTCAACCCGCCGGCGAACTGCAGAGCGACCAAAAGCAAGGAAACTCAGCATGAAAATCCAAATCCTCGGAACCGGCTGCGCCAGATGCAACGCGCTGACGCAGGCCACGGAAAAGGCCGCGCAAATGCTCGGTCTCCAATACGAACTGGAAAAAGTCACCGACCTGAACCGCATCATGTCGTTCGGCGTGATGGCCACGCCCGCGCTCGTCGTGGACGGTCAGGTCAAAGCAGCAGGCAAAGTGCCGTCGGTGGAGCAAATCAAAAAGATGCTCTGTGAAACGAAACCGTCCTGATTTATGAAAACACCTGTAAAAATCCTCATTGTGGCCGCGCTGGCCGCGGCCGTCATCGCCGCCGTCGCGCTCAATAAAAGCAAGACGGCCAACAAAACTCAAAACCCCGCGCCTGTCGCAGCCACATCGGCTGTGGCTGCCGATCCGCCGCAGACCAACGCGGTCGCCACGGTCAAGCTGCCCAAGCTGCTCGACTTGGGCGCGGGCAAGTGTATTCCGTGTAAGATGATGGCCCCCATCCTGGACGAATTGAAAAAGGAATACGCCGGCAAGCTAAACTTGGAATTTATTGACGTGTGGGTGAATCCCGACGCCGCGAAGCCTTATGGCATCGAAGTAATCCCCACACAAATCTTCTACGATGCCGATGGCAAGGAACTGTTCCGTCATGTCGGTTTTTTTGCGAAAGAAGACATCCTCGCCAAATGGAAGGAACTCGGCGTGGACCTTGCGAGCAAATCGAATACCGGCAAGTGAGACCTTGGCTCACATGAAAACGAACACCAAAATCGTTTTGATCGGCGCGGTGTTGCTCGCCGTGTTGGCGATGTCTTCAATGAAACGCAGCGCGGATTCCAGCAAAGGCGCCGGGGCGTGCTGTCCACTCATGGCCGCGCTGAATGTGATGCCCGTCGCTGTCGGCACAAATCAAGTCACCACCAATGCCGCAGCTCAACAAATCGTCGCTTATTACTTTCATGGCACAATCCGTTGCGAGACGTGTCTGAAAATCGAGAAGCAGGCCAGGGAAGTCATCGAGCGGCAGTTCAAGCTGGAGTTGGAAACGCAGCAGTTGGTGTTCAAGCCGGTAAACTACGATTTGCCGGAAAATGCGCATTTCCTGCTGGACTACAAATTGCCATGCCCGTCGTTGGTGCTGGTCCGGCAGAAAGACGGCAAGGATGAAAAGTGGACGCTGCTTAACGAGACGTGGCAACTGGTCGAGGATCCGGTGAAGTTCGACAAGTATATCGAAACCGAGGTGAGAAACTTTTTGAGCGGTCAAACGAGCACCAACAAAGTCGAGTTGCCGCCCTCACCCGACCCGACCTGATTTATGGAACAACTTTTCACAAGCCTCACCCATGCCGTAGAAGGCGCGCCGCTCATCGCGCTGGCCGCTGCGGTTGCATGGGGCGTTTTGAGCATCATTCTTAGTCCGTGTCATCTGGCGAGCATTCCGCTCATTGTCGGGTTCATCAGCGAACAGGGACAAGTGACGGCCAAGCGCGCGTTTTGGACTTCAACACTTTTCGCCGTGGGCATTCTGCTCACCATCGCGGCCATTGGCGTGATCACGGCGGCGGCGGGCCGGATGCTGGGCGACGTGGGACGGTATGGAAACTACTTTGTGGCAATTATCTTCTTTATGGTGGGATTGCATTTGGTCGGTGTGATTCCGCTTTCGTTTTCCGGGCCGGGCCAGGTCGGCATGAAACGAAAGGGTTTGCTCGCCGCGCTCATCCTGGGACTGGTATTCGGCATCGCACTTGGCCCCTGCACATTTGCTTACATGGCACCAATGCTGGCGGTCACATTCAAGCTGGCGGCGACTAACTTCGTGTATGGTGCGCTGCTGCTGCTGGCCTATGGCGTGGGCCATTGTTCCGTCATCGTCACGGCGGGCACATCCACCAAACTGGTGCAACGCTTCCTGAATTGGAACGAGCAATCCAAAGGCGTCGCCTTTGTGAAAATCATCTGCGGCAGCCTCGTGATTCTCGGCGGCGTTTGGCTGATTTACTCCGCTCCTTGAAAATGAGTTTACGAATTTTCAACTGAACGAGTGGTTAACAATTTAACGAAGTCAACCCAATGGAGATTGCCGTGAAACAAAAATTGTTCCGCATTGGAATGCTGTTGAGCCTTGCGCTCGCCCCGGCCATCGCAGCCGGCCAACCAAACACAAATGCCGCCGTTGCTGCGCAGCGCGTGACGAATGCGCCACCCGGGCAGATCATCGCCTACTACTTTCACGGCACGGTTCGCTGCGAAACCTGTTTGAAAATCGAGAAGCAGGCTCGCGAGCTGATCGAACGCCGCTATAAAAGCGAGTTGGACGCGAAGCGGCTCGTCTTTCAGCCGGTGAACTATGACGAGCCGGGCAACGCCCACTATTTACAGGACTATAAACTTCCGTGCCCGTCTCTGACGCTGGTCTGGAGGGAAAGCGGCAAAGACATTCAATCAAAAATGCTCGGCCAGACATGGACGCTGGTCGAAACCCCGCCGGAATTTAATCAATACGTCGAAAGGGAAGTCGGCATTTTCTTAAACGAATTGAACAGCGGCACCGATGGCGGCGCGACTTCGACCAATTCGGCGGCAGCAGAAACGATTCCCGAATCGGCTCCGGCAATAATGGTTGATTCGCTTGCCGACATGAACACGCGCTTTGGCTACATGAATGCCGCGTTTGTCTTCGTTCACGCGACCAACACGCCGTCGCTGACCAATTGGGTTCCGATCAATCATGCCCGGCAGGCGCTGGCCGCCGGATGGGACATCAAAGTGGGTTTGTTTGAGTGGAAGCCAAACGCGGTTGATTTTCATCTGCTGGTCGAGCGGCTCCCCGGCTTTAAGCTGCCGGCGGTCGTCATCGTCCTCCGGAATGGCACCATGACCATGGTTTCCAAGGAGCTGACGGAAACCAACCTCGTTCAGGAATTCACGTATGCCGTGAGCTGTGGCGGCTGCTGTCCCCTCGGCGAGCCCTGATCGAATCACAACAACTTCCAGTCACATGATTTCACTGCTTGACCAACCCGGCAAGCGGATGTATGTATATTTCGTCTTTTGACGAAATATAAAGAAACCATGCGCGAGATCATGAACATCACCAGGGCGCTGGCGGATGAAAACCGCGTCCGCGTCCTGATGGCGCTGCGCGGCGGGGAACTGTGCGTCTGCCAGATCACCGAAATGTTCGGGCTGGCCCCGTCCACCGTTTCCAAACACCTGTCCATCCTGCATCAGGCGGGTTTGGTGGACTCGCGCAAGAATGGACGCTGGATCTACTATCAATTGCCAAACAACAAAGTGCCCAACGCCGTCCGGCGAGCCATTGATTGGGTGGATAAATTTACTGAAAGCGATCCGCAAATCCTGAAAGACGCGAAGCTGCTCAAAAAAATCGTGAAGCTGGATGCGAGCGAACTCTGCAAACGTCAATGCTGCAAATGAAACCGACCGTCCTCATCCTCTGCACCGGCAACTCATGCCGCAGCCACCTGGCCGAAGGCATCCTGCACACGGCGGCGGGAGACGCCCTCAATGTCCAAAGCGCCGGCTCGAAGCCGGCGGGTTACGTCCACCCGCTTGCCATCCAGGTGATGAAGGAAATCGGCATTGATATTTCCGCACATCGCTCCAAGCACATGGATGAATTTCTAAAACAGCCGGTCGAAACCGTGATTACGGTCTGCGGCAGTGCCGACCAGGCGTGTCCGATGTTTCCCGGCCAGGTGAACCGTTATCATTGGGGCTTTGACGATCCGGCGCACGCGACCGGCACGGCGGAGGAGAAACTGGCCGTGTTCCGCCGTGTGCGGGACGAAATTAAAAAAGTTTTTGAAGCCTACGCCGCGGGGCGCCGCGATCAGGCGAAGGCGGCAACCGCTGAAACGATTTCAAAAAAATTATGACTCCACAAAACAATGATCCCGAAAAGGTGCGGCAATTGGTCCGCGAAGGTTATGGTCAGATCGCCCGGCACGGCAGCGAGCGCCGCCAATCGAGTTGCTGCGGCGGCATGTCCGCCGTGGACGCCAACCAACTGGCCCGGAAGATCGGCTACGGTGTCGAGGAACTC
>DATEGR010000518.1:0-28772 GCA_035279985.1 Verrucomicrobiia bacterium | reverse complement strand
CGTTCGACGAGCGCGCCGGCGTGATTCAGGATGCGCTCGCGGTCCAGTTCGCCGAAGGCGTTGCGCGTGGCCGAGACTGCCGCCCCACAGATGAGGTGAAAATGAGCATCGCGCGCCGGCTTGAACTGAGCATTGCGCTCCTGCGTGATGCGTTCCACGTCGCTCATCGTGATGAGACCCTGCAAGTGGTCGTCGTCGTCCACCACCAGCAGCTTGTGAATGCCGATATGTTCGGTGAAAAATTTGTCGGCGCGGGCGATCGGGTCCTTGCCGAGGTCCTTTTTCTTGACGGTGTGAACCTGGGCGCGCGGCGTCAGTGCCTCCGAAACCTTTTTTTTGGCGTAACGCGGCTTGACGACATGGCCGGAGAGCAGGCCGACGAGCCGGCCTTTTTTGTCCACGACCGGAAACGTGCTGAACCCGAATTTTTTCTGCTCAATCAACGCGAGCACGTCGCCGATGGATTGGTCGGGCGTGACCTTGATCGGTTCCTGAATCAGACCGTGTACGTGGTTTTTAACGCGGCTGACCTCGGAAAGCTGCTGGCGCTCCGGCATATTGTAGTGGATGAGGCCCAGGCCGCCGTTCAGCGCCATGGCGATGGCCATGCGCGCTTCGGTCACGGTGTCCATGTCCGACGAAATGACCGGGATGTTCAGGTGCAGTTGTTCCGCGAGCGTCGTGTCCAGCTGCGTGTCGCGCGGGAGGATTTCCGAATAAAGTGTCGCGAGCGTGATGTCGTCGAACGTCAGGCCGAGTTTGTTGTTCGCCGGAAAGAATTCCTCCGCCGATTGGTAGAATTGGCTGTCGGGGTGGTCGGATTGACGCGCTGCTGCCATGTCGGAAAATGAAGCCTGGCCATGGCCTTTGGCAAGCAAAAAATTGAACGCAGCAAAAAATTGAACTCGTCCTCAGCCTCGTAACGGGGAAATTGGTGGCTGCTTTCAACGGTAGGGACGCTCCGCCGGCGTCCGGACAGCGCGGCGCGCTGTCCCTGCCTCGGATTTGGACGACGGGTAAGGGTGTTTACCAGCTATGGCCCGTGAACCAGACGCAGCCGATGGCCATGGCGGCCACCGCGCAGCTGCCCATCAACCCGCGATAGATGCTCACGCTGCGGGCCGCGTAGCGGGTGGTGAGCCAGCCGATGCCCGAGGAAAATCCCGCCATCGCCAGTATCGTGCCACCGCCAAAAGCAATCAGGTAAGTGATGGCCTGCACTTTGGTTGGCAAGGCCAGCATGGGCAATATGCCGAGGACATGCGAGCTGCCGGCCAGTCCGTGCAGCGTGCCGATGGCAAAGGCCGTGTGCGTGTGCCGGTCGTGCGCCTGCGGCTCTTCGTGCCGCGCGGGATGAGGGTGAACATGAAAATGGACGTGGCGCTGGCCTTGATGTTCGTGCTCGTGCGCGTGAACGTTGTGTTTGAACGCGCGGCGCAATGCCCAGAGGCCGATGCCGAAGAGCACCACGCCGACGATGCGATCGCCCCACGACGATAGCAAATCCACCGGCAACCTGCCGCGCAGCCACAACGCCAACAGCCCCACGACGGCGACGCCCGACGAATGGCCGAGTCCCCAGCGCACGCCGGGAATCCACGCGGCCTTCGGGCGGCGCACCGCCAGCGGGGCGATGGCCGTCAGATGGTCCGGTCCCGTCAACACGTGAATGAGGCCGGCAATCAGTCCGGTGATGGCTGCGATCATAAATTGGCTTCCGGCGAAGCTGCCCGAATTTCAGGTCCGGCGCAAAGAAAACTCCGCCGCATCAATCAGCTGCTTCAGTATCCGATTTGCACGTGAGTGCAGCCACACACCGATTGACGAAAACCGGCCATTTTCTGCCGCCTGGTCACGCTGTAGTTTGGTGAAGCCGGACGCGCAGCGAAGCCGGGTGTCCGCGGGAAAAGCAGATTCAATGGCTGCGAACCGCCTCAACCGTGATGTTGTGCCAGGGCGGCGGCCAGACCAATCATAAAAAACAGGGCGCCGACGCAGATTCCGATAATCAGTAGAATCGTTCCGATGATGCCGCAGATTTTTCCCGCCTGGGTGTTGCCGCGCCCGCTGGGGTCCATGGTGCCGGCGTCCATTTGTTTGAGGTCACCGGAACCCATGATCCAGGCCGCGATGGCGAGTGGAGCACAAACGACCAGGCCGAGGATACCGAAGACAAGAATGAGTGTGCCGCGATGTGGTTTCATAGTGATTCAGGGTTTAAGACCGACTTCATTTCACTAGCAATATCTGTTCATTCCGGCAAGTTCATTCGATGTTGACCCGTCGGTGCGACCGCTGATGCGCCAGGGCCAATGTTGCGAACAGGAGTTTCAACCACGGAAAGGGATTTACGCCACGCCCGTGGCTGTCAGACAAATTGAACGTAGGACGCATTGGTGACACGTTCGTTAGTAATCACATCCGGGAGGTGCCGGTTGGATTTTTTGTGCCTCACCTGGTTGCATGCCTGGATCTTCGAGCTTGCCATTCCATTTCGCCTCAATTAAGCTGAAGTTGTTCACAACCATTGAAAGTTTAAGTAGTAATAATCGTTAATTGGAGCCATGGGCAACTTGAGGGCGGGGAGAAACGGGCCGTTCCGGTGGCCTTCACAATGAGGCACGTGGGTATCCAATAGTGAAAAATGAAGTTCTTTCAACAAAGGTTTTCTTTATGAAAGAAACAGTTTCTTGCGATCAACCCAAAATCAACCCGTACCTGGTGGTTGCGGCCTTTTTGTCGTGGATGTGTTTTGCCACCGGGCAGGCGCAGCCGGTGAAGGAATATGTCCGCATGGCGGCAGATATTAATCAGTCGCCGGCGAGTTCCAATCCGACGGCGTTGGTCGTATACAACAACGCGATGTATTTCGCGGCCAATGACGGGTCCCACGGCACCGAGCTTTGGAAATATGACGGAACCAATGCGACCCGGATTACGGATTTATCACCCGGCAGCGCCAATACTTTCGTCAGTTCGCTGACGGTGTTCAATGGCGCCCTATACTTTCGAGGTTCAGGGACGACTAACGGCACCGTGGATGTGCAGTTGTGGAAATATGACGGAACAAATGTGACGCGAATCACGGAAATTAATCCGGCTGCCAGCGGTTTCGTCCGATCCGGGTTGACGGTTTACAACAATGCGCTCTATTTCTCGGGTAATGACGGGACCAACGGCACGGAGCTGTGGAAATATAATGGTTCCAATGTGAACCTGGCGGCGGACATCAATCCGGGTGCCGGCAGTTCCAATCCTTCGAGTCTCTGCGTTTATAACGGCAGCCTGTTTTTCGCCGCGAGCAATCTCACCTATGGCATTGAGTTGTGGCAATATAACGGCACGAGCGCCTCACTGGCAGCAGATTTCAATCCGGGCACCGGCAGTTCCAGTCCTTCCGGGCTGACCGTATTCAATGGCGTGTTGTATTGCCAGGCGACCTATCCCTCCGTCGGCGCCGAGCTCTGGTTGTACGACCCGATGGAACACGGTCTGGCTGCGGATATCAATCCCGGCAGCAGCGGTTCCAATCCGAACGGCTTCGTCGTCTTTAACAGCGCATTGTATTTTTCCGCCAATGACGGCGTCAACGGCACCGAATTATGGAAATATGACGGCTTGACGGCGTCGCGCGTGACGCAGATTGCTCCGTTCAGCGGCAATGCCAATCCCTTAAGCCTCTGCGTCTTCAACAACGCGATTTACTTTGGCGCGACCGACGGCAGCAGCGGCACGGAATTGTGGAAGTACGACGGCAGCACCGCAACGCAAGTGGCCGACATCAATCCCGGCAGCGGCGGTTCCACTCCAAATGTCCTGACAGTCTATAAGGGAAAGCTTTACTTTGCCGCCACCGATGGGAATGCGGATCGGGAGTTGTGGCAATCGGACGGCTCGACCGTTTCGCGCGCCGCTGACATCAATGCCGGCACGGGTAGTTCCTCTCCGTACAGCGGCATTGTTTTCAACGGCGCATTCTATTTCGCCGCCACACCATCCAATAATGCACCTGTCGATTTCTTCTACAAATACGACGGAACCAACGTGAGCGTGGTCAGCCCCACCATTTCTCCCCAGTTCGCAAGCGGCATCGTCGTTTTCAACGGCTATATATACTTCTCAACCTGGAAATTTGACGGCACGAACTTTACCGCGTTGACCGGCAACCCGTTGCCGACCAGCGTCGGAGATATGAAAGTGTTCAACAACGCGATTTACCTTTCGGCCTCGGATTACACGCACGGAACGGAACTCTGGAAATGCGACGGCACGAACCTGACGCGCGTGACCGACATTTATCCCGGCAACATCGGCTCCGATCCAAGTTCGTTGACCGTTTTTAACAACGCGCTCTATTTCATAGCCACCGATGCCACGGGAGATGGTTTGTGGAAATACGACGGTACCAATGCGACGCGTGTTGGCACGATGATTGTCAACAACTGGCTCAATAACCTGCTGGTTTACAACGGAGCCCTGTACATGGGCGCCGCCACCAGCGGCACGGATTTCGAGCCTTGGAAATACGATGGCACTAATTTCACCTTTCTCGGCGAAGTCAACGCCTATGGTACCAATGCCACTCCGATCTTCTGGACCACCTGCCGGAATCGCGCCTTTTTTTCCGCAGCCGATGGCGTCCACGGCACCGGTTATCAACTCTGGAGTTATGATGGAACCAACCTGACGCGACTGACGGATCTTGCCACCGCCGGTATTTATGCCTTTACCTGCAATGACGCCCTTTTTTTCGCGGCCGATAGCGGCATCACCGGCTATGAATTATGGAAGTACGACGGCACTGCCGTCTCACTGGTTGCGGACATCAACCCCGGTTCGACCGGCTCATTGCCTCAGCCGTTCTGCGCGTTCAACAACAGTTACCTGTTTCAGGCCAATGATGGGCTTCACGGCACGGAACTTTGGCGGTTGGACCCGCTTTCCAGCGTGTTCCGCATTACCCGGATTGTGCGCCAGGGCAATGACGTTTCCGTGACCTGGACCACACCGGGCGGCTGGACCAACGTCGTGCAGGCGGCCAATGGCTTGGGCGGCACAAACCGTTTCACCGATCGCAGCTCCTCCATGGTGGCCGGCAACGGCGATATCGTGACGACCAACTATCTCGACGTTGGCGGCGCCATTGGCCGTCCGTCGCAGTATTACCGCATCCGTCAGGGGCCCTGACCGCGGTGTTTGTTCGATCGGTAATATTTCAATCCGGGTAGCCGGTGGGATTTTTTCGTGCCAGGGCCGGGTGGCGGCCGGGACGTCGTCGAGCTTCGGAAGTATCGGTTCCCAGCCAGTTTGTTAATCGCCTTTTGCCGAAGGCTACCAGTTGGCGCGCCGCCCGGGGCGCCGCATTTTTCAGAATCTTGAAACAATTATATTAATATTATAACTGGAGATTAAAAAGATTGACTAAATCTAAAAACCTGCCAAGACTGGGTTAGTGCTGGTGATGTTTTGCGCGGAAAGACATAATGAGCACAAATCGGAAATTCACGAAGGTTGTTTGCGGGCTGGTTTTGATGCAGGGATTGTTGTTGAACCTGAACGCGGAAGAGGGCCAGGACGAACAAATTCTGTTTCTACACCTCAAAATCACGAACGGTGTGGTCCTTTTGGTGGAATCAACGGCCGTGCCGGGACACCTTAAATCCGCGTTCACCATCGAAAAACCGGGTGATCTCTATCTCGAACTGATCTCGACCAACCCTCTCCCGGTCTGGACTGACGTGGTGCCTGATCCCCTGGTGCGCCGCTACGAGTATGAAGACCCCGATCATCCCGGGCAGTTGAAGTTGAAAGAGGTGAAGCTGGACCAGGCGGAATTTACGGTCCGCGTCCCGGGGCGGAAGGAAGCCAGGCAGCTGAACATTTATCGCCTGGACCCATCTGCGGTCAAATCGACCACCACCGCTTCAAGCCAACTCAAGACGCTGTTGGGCAGCATTGACCTGCACGTCCCGGAGGCCGTCCGATGAAATCGTCCCGGGTGCTGTTTTATTGTGTCTGCGTGTGGCTCTTGTCCTTTACAAGGGTGTTTTCCCAGGCGACCCTGACTCAAATTCTTTCGAATGGTCCCCCCGCCAATTGTATCAACATCGTTTTCCTTTCCGAGGGTTATACGGCCGCCCAATTGGGCCAGTTTACGAACGATGCGAAGGCATTTTTGAACGGTTTGCAGACCGAACCTCCGTTTGATGCCTACCGGAATTATTTCAATGGTTATGCCATTTCCGTCGCTTCCGCCGAATCCGGGGCGGACCATCCCCTGAGCGGGATTTACCGCAACACGTATTTCAACAGCAGCTTTTACAGTTACGGCCTTGAAAGATTGCTCACCATTCCGCCCAATAATTTCGATGGCATCTATGCGGATGGCGCTGGAAAAGTGTACGCGTTGCTGCAGACTTTGATGCCCGAGTACGACCTCGTGGCAGTCGTCGTCAATGATCCCGAATATGGAGGCTCCGGAGGCGAGATACTGATTACCTCCATGAACAGCGATTCGGCCGGGATTGCCGCCCATGAACTGGGCCACACGTTCGCCGGGCTCGGTGACGAGTACTCGGATGCCTATCCGGGGTGGGTGCCCGATGAAATGCCCAACGTGACGCAACAAACAAATCGGGCTCTGATCAAGTGGGCCCCATGGATTCTTGGCAGCACGCCGATTCCCACGCCGGACACGGCTCCGTACGCGTCGGTCGTGGGCCTGTTCGAAGGCGCGGAATATCAGACCAACGGCTGGTATCGTCCCCAGCATCTCTGCGAGATGCGTGCCTTGGATAATCCTTACTGCAAAGTCTGTGCCGAAATCCTGGTAAAAGCGATTTACACCCGGATCCGCCCGATAGCATCGAATGCTCCAGCCACCAACACCACCACCACGGTCGCCAACTCCCAATCGGTTACCTTTAGCGTCGCGACCCTCCAGCCAACGACTTTCAATTTAAACGTCCAGTGGTTCACCAATAACACCGCTTGCAGCGGAGCGACAAATTCTGCCTTCACCGTTTGCACCACCACACTGCCGTTCGGCAGCAATCAAGTCAGAGTGGAAGTCACCGATACCAATCCGGTGGTGCGCACGGATCCGAGCCAGGTGCTGAAAGACAGCCGGTCCTGGCCGGTTCAAATCCTCAGTCCGCGCCTGGAATATCAGCGTTTGCCGGGCGTCATTGTTCTGTCGTGGACCACAAACGCGCAAGGTTTTGTGCTGGAATCCAAGACGAATCTTGGTTCGTTGATCTCCTGGCAACCGGCGGGCGTTCCCACGGTGGTCAGCAATCGGTACATCTTCACCGATTCAATCGGCCAGAACGTCAGATTCTATCGGTTGCGCAATTGAACCGGGAGCCAATCCCTTCATCCCGTCCAGGAAATCATCAGGGGCCGAAGGTTCACCTCAATCCGGATAACCAGTCGGGTGTTTTTTGTGCCAGGCCCAGGCGGTCGCCACGATGTCTTCCAGCTTTGGAAATTTTGGTTTCCAGCCTAATTCGCGAATGGCCTTCCCGGCGGAAGCCACCAGTTTGGGCGGGTCGCCGGGCCGGCGCGGCTTTTCAACGGCGGGAATCTTTTTGCCGGTGACGCGCTCGCACATCTGGATGACTTCGCGCACAGAGTAGCCGTCACCGTTGCCCAGGTTATAAAATCCGGTCTGGCCCGGCTGCAACCCGAGGATGTGCGCCTGGGCGAGGTCAACGATGTGAATATAATCGCGGATGCACGTGCCGTCGGGCGTTGGATAGTCCGTGCCAAAGATCTCGGCGTGCGGCAACTGGCCCAGCACCACCTGCAATACTCTTGGAATCAAATGGGTTTCGATGCGGTGGTGTTCGCCGAATTTTTTGCTCGCGCCGGCGGCGTTGAAGTAGCGGAAGGCGATAAATTCCAGGCCATAAATTTTCTGATACCACTGGAGGATTTTTTCAAACATCAGCTTGGACTCGCCATAGGGGTTGATGGGGCGCTGCGGCAAATCCTCGGTCATCGGGATTTTATCGGGCGGACCGTAGGTGGCGCACGTGGAGCTGAACACAAATTTTTTTACGCCGCATTCAACCGCGGCGTCGAGCAGCTTGAGGCCGTTAACCACGTTGTTGTGGAAATACTTTTTCGGATTGGTCATGGATTCGCCGACGAGTGCGTTGGCGGCGAAGTGCAGGATGGCATCCGGCCGGGCGGACTTGACGGCGTTGAGGATGTCGCCTTCCACTTCCGGTTTACCCACGACAAATTTCGCACGCGCATCCACTGCCGAGCGATGACCTTCGGTGAGATTGTCGTAGACCGTGACGGAGTGCCCGGCGTTGAGCAGTTCTTCCGTGCAGATGGACCCGATGTAGCCTGCGCCGCCGGTGACGAAAACATTCATGCGCCAATTATGAAAGGTGTGCGCGTGCGGTCAAAGTCCAAAATAGAAAGCGTGCGGATGGTTTCGACGCGGGTGATGAGCCATTGGCCGCTGATTTTCTGCAACGTGAATTTCATTTCCTGCACGAGGAGTTCCTGTTCACCCAGCACGCGCGCCTCGACAGTGAAATCGGCGACGGCCGATCGTCGGTTCGGGGCCAGGGTCACGCTCACATCGAGGAACCTGACGTTCAGGCTGTTGACATTGGAGCGGGCGGCCAGGGCGTACTGCATGATTTCGTTGCGGTCCAGAGCGGTAATCTGGGCCAGCTCGGGCACATCGAGACGGACCTCGACGTTGGTGGAAAAATAACTTGCCAGACTTTGCGCGCCGGCCACGCGCGCCAGCATGCCTTCACCGGCTGTGAAGGAAACGCTTTTGGCGACTTCCCCGAGCTGCCGACGGATGATTTTCTCGGGAGTGGGAAAGACAATGGTCCACAGCCAGACGCTCAATGCCGCCAGGGCAGCCAGCAACACGGTGCGAAAGGCGATTTTCATAGGACGGCCTTGCCAACAATATGGTTGCGCTCGACTTTCCCTTTCACGTGGAATTCCTCGGGCATCGAACGATTGTCACCTACGACAAAATATTCGGTGGGACCCAGCTTGACGGGAGGAAGATTCCAGTCGCAACTGTATTTTTCATAAGGTTCGTCAAGTGCCTTGCCGTTGATCAGGACAGTACCGTCTGCAAAGGCAACCGTCTCACCGGGCAGGCCGATGATGCGTTTCAAATACATGACGCTCGGCCAGGTGATACTCGGATCGGATAACCGGATGCCGACCACGTCACCGCGCCGCGGCTCATGCCGCAGATAGGCCAGCCGGTTTACGAAATTCACCGAGCCATTCGAGTACGCCGGCAGCATGCTGATACCTTCGACGCGGACAGGCAACAGGACGAACGGGAAAACAATGACGCAGGCGATGATCAGGACGCCGATGCGCGCCAAAGTGAGTTTCCAGTTGCGCCCGATCACGACCACGCGGACCCAACTCGGCGACTGTGCCGGCGATGAAATTGGGGAGTTTTGATTTTGCGCCGGCATGGTTCCGATTTTCGGCGCATTTGGCCAATCACGCAACTCAGATTTGGCTCATCGCCTGGTCCAGCACGGCATAGAGCCGGTTCATGGTTGCTTCGGTTTCATCGCCCATGTTCGAGATGCGGAAGGTCTTGCCCTTGATTTTTCCGTAACCGCCATCAATCAGAAAGCCCTGGTCTTTGGCAAGTTTCTGCAGCTTTGGCACATCCACCGCGCGGCCGCCGGGTTTGGCGCCGTTGTTCACACAGGTGAGCGTGACGGATTCAAAACCCTGCTCCGGGAACAGCGTGAAACCATGCTTCGCCGCCCAGGCACGCGTCATTTCCGCTAGTTTCTTGTGGCGGGCAAAGCGGTTCTCCAGACCTTCGGCGAAAATGTCTTCGAGCTTTGATTGCAGGGCATAGACGTGGCCGATGCTCGGGGTGCTGGGCGTCATGCTCTGTTCCGCGTTTTTCTGAAATTCGACAAAGTCGAAGTAGTAACCGCGATCCTTGAGGGTTGCCGCCCGGGTCAGCGCCGCCTTCGAGCAGGTAAAAAGCGCCGTGCCGGGCGGCAGGGCAAATGCCTTCTGCGTGCCGGCCAGCAAGACATCAATGCCCAGCGCGTCGAATTCAATTTTCGTGGCGCTCAGGGAGCTGACGGCATCCACAATGAACATCACCTCGGGATATTTTTTCTTGAGCGCGGCGATCTCGGCGAGCGGACTCATCACGCCGGTCGAAGTTTCGTTGTGGATGACCGTGAGTGCGTCGAATTGGCCGGTGGCGAGTTTATGATCCACTGCCTCGGCGCGGATGGGCGAACCCCAGTCCACCTGCAGCGCCTCGGCGTCTTTGCCGCAGCGCTTCGAGACATCAAACCATTTGTCGGAGAACGCACCGCACATGCAGTTGAGGACTTTTTTAGCGACGAGATTGCGGATGGCGCCCTCCATCACACCCCACGCGGACGAGGTGGAGATATAAACGAGCTGCTTCGTGTAAAGCAGTTGCTGGAGTTGTGGCTGGATGGCGGCATAAAGGTCTTTGAATCCCTGGCCGCGATGGCCGATCATCGGTTTGGAAAACGCCTTCAACGTTTTCTCGCTTACCTCGACCGGCCCCGGAATGTGCAATTTGACGTGCGCCATAAACTTTGTGAAATTTTTCACGACTGGCGGCTTTAAGGCAAGAACAGCTTTGCCAATTGCTCCACGTAAATTGGCAAATTCAACCGCAAGTCACCGTTTTACATATCCGTTGGCGCGAAACCAGGCAACGGCGTCCGCGAACGCCTCTTTGGGTGGCGTTTGCGGCAGACCCAATTCCCGGATGGCTTTGGCCGGATTGAACCACATTTTGTCCTTGGCCATGCGCACGCCGGCCAGTGGCGCCCTGGGCGCCGTGCCGGTGAGGGAGGCAATTCCCTCATTAACGTGGGCCATCGCCAAAGCGACCCAATAGGGGATTTGGGTTTTTGGCGACGGGATGCCGGTGATTTCCTCCAGCGCGGCCAGTGTTTCCTGCATGGTCCAATTGCCCTGCGCGTGGCCCAGGATATAACGTTCACCCGAACGCCCTTTTTCGGCGGCGAGAACATGCCCGACCGCAACGTCCCGGACGTGGATCCAGTTCAGTCCGGTGTCGAGATATGCCGGCAATTTGCGATTCAGAAAATCCACGATGATCCGGCCGGTGGGTGTCGGTTTTACATCGTGCGGACCGATGGGGGCGGAGGGATTGACGATGATGACCGGCAGACCTTTGCGAGCCAATTGGGCCGCCACCGCTTCCGCCTGCCACTTCGAGCGTTTGTAGTGATTGGTCAATTGCGTCTCCGGGACTTTCTCATACTCGTCAGCCGCCGCCGCGCCGCCATTCACCAATTGCGTCAGACCAATGCACCCGACGGTGCTCGTATAGACGATACGTTGGCAACCGGCCTGGCCGGCCGCTTCGATGACATTGCGCGTGCCTTCGACGTTCGTCGCGTACATGGGTTGATAATCGCGCAGCCATAAATGGTAGCTGGCCGCAGTGTGAAAGCACCAATCGCAACCCGCGGTTTCACGTTTTAATAATTCCCGGTCGCTGAGATCACCGGTCACCCGTTCGATTTCCAGGCCGGCCAGCGCCCGCAGGTCGCTTCCGGGTCGCAGCACGGCCTTCACGCGATGTCCGCGCGCAAGCAGTTCGCGAACCAAATTCGAGCCGATGAAGCCGGAAGCCCCGGTGACAAAACAGTTCATGATGGGCGGAAACGTTGCAGATTTTGCGGTGGCACGCCGGAAGATGCCACACATTTTTTACATCCGCTCGCTTGACTTGAGGCGAAGGTTGCGAAAAACTACTGGTGTTGTATGCCGGTCAAGAGCAGCACCAGAAAAAAGCCAAGCCGTGCCAATCAGCGTGATCTCGACACCAAGATTGAGTTCCTGGAGGGGCTTCTCCGCCGCGATCCCACTTATGTGGATGCGCTGCAGCTTTTAGGTGACCACTACACACAACGCGGCCGTTACCTCGATGGTTTGAAAGTGGACGAACGTCTGGCCCGGCTCGAACCGCGCAACGCCCTCGTCTATTACAATCTCGCCTGCAGTTACACCCTGACCAACCAATTCGATCGCGCCGCCTTCGCCCTGGAAAAAGCGCTCACCCTCGGCTACCGCGACTTCAACTGGCTGGCCAAAGACCCCGACCTCCGCAAACTCCGCCAACAACCGGTTTACCGCGATATCCAGGCTAAAATCCGCCGGATGAAAATCAAGGTCTATTGAAAGTGATCGCATGAATGTCAACGTCCGCGGACGTATCCGGCATTATCGCACCGTCACTTTCAATCCTGCGCGAAATGAGGTTCTGCTCATCGAACAGCGCCTGCTCCCGCACGAATTCAAGATCATCGCCGCAAAAAATTTCCGCGAAACCGCCGGCGCCATTCGCGACATGATTGTGCGCGGCGCCGGGGCCATCGGCGCGACCGCCGCTTATGGGTTGGCCCAGGGCGCGCTGGCTTTTCGCGGGAACGATGTGAAAAAATTCATCGCACACACTGAAGTAGTTTACCGGGCGCTACGATGGACCCGCCCTACGGCGGTTGACCTGGCGAACGCTTTGCACAAGGTGGTTATCGAAATGTCCCGCGGCAAAACTGTACCCGAGATGCAATCGCTTGCGCTCGCCACCGCCGAGGAATTCGCCAACGAAGATGTGGCGCATTGCGAAGCCATCGGCCGGCACGGCGCGAAACTGATTCGCAGCGGCATGAAAATTCTCACGCACTGCAACGCCGGCTGGCTGGCGTTTGTGGACCTAGGCACAGCCACGGCACCCATCTATGCCGCGCAGGCGCAAGGCAGAAAATTTCATGTCTTCTGTGACGAAACCCGTCCGCGTTCCCAGGGCGCAACCCTCACTGCTTGGGAACTGGCGCAACAGAAAATCTCGCACCAGGTTATCGCCGACAATGCCGCCGGCCATCTGATGCAACGCGGTGAAATTGATCTGGTCATCGTGGGCAGCGACCGCACCCTCGGGCGCACCGGCGAAGTGGCGAACAAAATTGGCACCTACACCAAGGCTGTTCTGGCGAAGCGACATGGGATTCCTTTTTACGTGGCCATTCCACTTTCGACCATTGACTGGCGCTTGAGATCCGGTTCTGACATTCCCATTGAGGAGCGCCACGAAAGTGAAGTTCTCGGCGCGTGGGGAGTGGAATCAAGTCCAAAGTCCAAAGTCCAGAGTCCAAAGCCGGGAAGGCATGTTTACATTCGCGTCGCCAATCCGACCAGCGGCGCGCGCAATCCGGGTTTTGACGTGACCCCGCCGGAATTGGTTACCGGCATCCTTACGCCGGTCGGGATTTTCAAGCCAAAGGAACTATGGCATCGACGGCGGGAATTAGGTTTCTCCGATTGAACTTGCTCCGGACAAGAATCGAAATTAGTTTAGGAATTCCCTGTGGCGGGGTAGCCAAGTGGTAAGGCAGGGCTCTGCAAAAGCCTCATCCGTCGGTTCGATTCCGACCCTCGCCTCCAACTCCAAGTTGCACTTTTGCAACGGGTTGCAGATGCCAGAGGAGGCCAGTGCCAGTGAAAGTGCCAGTGAAATCAATACCGGGCTACTACTCAACAACTACTCCGGTAAAACTCGGCAATCACTCGCGACGACGGGATTCGCAGCCCGTTTGGTGTAGCTGATACGCCCAAAGCCGCGTTCAACCTCATAGCTTCGGACCAAAAGTCTGAAACTATGAAACGTCGTTACATCCTCTACCGTCGCAAGCGCGGCGGCATGTTCTACATCGAAGACACCGAAACCCGAAAGCAGGAAAGCACCGGCACGAGGAATCGTGCGGAGGCTACGTCGGTGCTCAACGCCCGCAATGAATCCATCCGCCAGCCGCATCTGAATCTCCAGATCGCGAAGGCATACTTGGCCGGAACAGATTCAGGCGTCGCGACCCGGACATGGCAACAAGCCCTTGATACCATCATCGAGACAAAAAGCGGTTCAACCCAGGACCGGTGGCGGCAGGCAGCCAAGCAAGCCGCGTTGGACCTAATTCGCCATCGCGTTATTCTTGAAACGCAAGGCGAGCATCTGCTCGCCTGCCTCAAGGCGGGCACGGTCAGCACGAATGTTCACCTGCGGAAACTTCACAACTTCTGCCTTTCAATGAACTGGCTGCCGTGGCCGATTATACCCAAGCGTCTCTGGCCGGAAGTGCGCTTCAAGGAAAGACGTGCCATCACCAGCGAAGAACATCAGCTCATCGTTGAGCGGGAAAAGAACCCGGAGCGGCGCAGCTTCTACGAACTGTGTTGGCATCTCGGCGGTTCTCAAACCGACATCGCCAATCTCAAGGCGGAGGACATTGATTGGCCCAACCAAACCATCGCCTACGCGCGGCAGAAAACTGGCAGTTTGGCCATGATTCATTTTGGCCCGGACATTGAAGCCATCCTGCGGCAAATGCCGACAACCGGACCGTTGTTTCCCTACCTGCAATCCGTTCGCTGTGGTGACCGCGCCACGGAGTTCAAGCAACGATGCGATGGTTTGGGCATCAAGGGCGTGTCTCTGCATTCTTACCGTTACGCTTGGGCGGAGCGTGCAAAGACGTGCGGCTACCCGGAGCGGTTTGCGCAAGAAGCTCTCGGACACAACAGCAAGGCCATTCACCGCGCCTACGCCCGCAAAGCGCAAGTCAGACTGCCTTCGTTGGAAAGCTACGAAAAACAAAACGTGGAAGGCCGCATTATTCCGTTACTCCCGCCCTTGCCAAAACCCGGAAAAAACGGGCACTCGATTTCGGCGGCGGGTTAAACGGTCTGCTTTGCTCACGCGCGCCCGCGAGCCTGCTGCTTGCGGGCGTTGCGTTGCTCCATGCTTAACATTGCGGTTAATTGCTTTGCAAAATTGTTCGGAAGAATAATCATTCAAGTAAAATAATGGCCGAGCTTAATCAAGTCCTTTGGACATTGGACAATGAAATCCAGCCCCGAGATTTCGAGCGGTTATGCGTGGACCTGCTTGGCCGCGAGGGGTTTCGCCATATCGAACCAAACGGAGGAACCAAGGATAACGGGAAGGATGCTGAAATTTGGTTTTGGCGCGGTATTTCAGACCAACGCTCGGTTGTGGCTTTTCAATTTAGCCTCGAAAAGCAATGGGAAAGAAAGCTGGCTGGCGACGCCAAGAAAATTGCCGAGAATTGCTCCAACGTGGTTGATATGGTTTTTGTGACCTCGCAAAAAGTCACCGGCGCAAAAAAAGACAAACTCAAAAAGGAATTTAAGTCGAAGAATGGATGGGAGCTTACGATTTATGATCGCGAGTGGCTCAGGCATCGGTTGAGTGAATTTCATCAAGACTTAGCAAAAAAATATCTTGGTTTGGATTTGCCGCCGACGGTTTGTTTTGCAGTGACGCAATTGGAATTGTCGGGGTTTGATGAAAAATCAGCGGACGACATCTTTCAGCACAGCAGTCCCGAATTGTTGAAGGCTTCGATTGTAGCGAACACACGCAAAGAGCCGCAGGTAATCACCCATTGGTATAATCTTGCTCGAATTGAATACCTCCGTAGAGATTATGATTCCGCCTTGGAGGCCATTAACAAGGCGCTGCAACTCGAAACGCAGGACAAAGTTCTGAAGCTGAATCTGGTTTTGAACAAAGGGACAATTCTGGCTGAAAAGGGAATGAAGGAGCGATCCCGCCCCCTTTTGGTTCAGGCGAAGGAGATTTTCGCTGATGCAGCCAAAAGGATTAAACGACCGCAAGACCTCTACAATCTGGCCAATGTTCTCGGCGCTCTCGGTGAAATCAAGGAAGCGGGCGAACTCTACGCCCGATGCGTCGCGCTTAAGCCGGATTACGCACAAGCGTGGAAAAACTTCGGGAGCCTTTTTATAGAAAAAAAGAGGCCGGATTGGGGGATAGAATGTTTTGATAAGGCGTTGAAAATCATGCCCGATCTTGTCGAAGCGCACCTTTCCAAGGCAACCGCGCTTTTGATTTTCTTCAAACAGGCGGACCAAGCGATTCAGTGCTTTGAGACTGCTTACAAGATTTTACCCGACCTTGACCGCAAATGGAGATACAGCCGATATTGGTTTAGCCGGGCGTTGCAGATTGCCGGTCGGTGGGAGGAAGCACTCAAACAGGTTGACATGGAACTTGCGATACATCCGGGTGATAAATTTCTGCTCAACCAAAAGGCTTCTGTTTTGAGCGGCTTGAGAAAACAAAATCAAGCCTATGAAGAAATGGCTCTCGAATTCTTCAAGTTTCGGGCTGATGCAATCACCGAAGATTATTCGGGACTCGCTGAGGTGATCGAGATTTACACCAAGCGCGGGCAACCGGAGAATGCCTGGAAGCTCATTGAAAAAAACCTCCCTTGCAAACCGTTTTCCCTGGCGGAACTCGCGCAGAGAACGAAAATTCCAATCGGCGATTTTCAGGTCGGATTCCAACATGCCCGACTTTACAAAATCTTTCGGCGACAGTTTTCAGTCGAAGACCACTGTATCACCCTTCTCAATCACGGGCTTTCACCTAGCAAGGCGATTATTCCAACACTGAATCATGCACTGATCGTGCCATTCGGGATGGTAGCGCACAGATTGCGCACTGCGCTGGACCGAAAAGAAATCCCTGACATGCAGGCGGTATTCACCGAGGCGCTCAACATAGTTTCCCGGCTGTTCCCATCATTTGGCGGTTATCTGCTCGCTGAGGCAAAGCCGCAAGAATCCAAAGACCAGGTGGAATTGCTGACGGCAGGGATGCTGGTCCTCACGGAAATCGTGGTCGCGGAAACGGCTCGCATCGAGGGTTTCATAGCAGCCAAATATCGTATTCCGCAAAAGGCCGTTCAGGACGGGCAAATAGCTGATTGGAAAAATGTCGGAACAGAAATAGCGGTCAAGCTTCTCGAACAAGTCGTCAAAGACTGGCAAATGGTAAAATAGTATGACCGTCTTTCCTACTCGTTGTCGCTCGATTTCAGCGCCGGGTTAGATGCCTTTGGGATTACGCACGCCTGCGAGACTTCTGTTTGCAGGCGTTGCGTTCCCGCCAGTAGCTGGCAATGGCATCGCTGGCGCGGGCGAGCCATTTCTCGTCTCGCCGGAATTGTTCCAGCGTTTCCGTGGCAAAGAACTTCGTGCTGTTGCGGGCGGGATGGCCGAGCGGTTTCAACAAGCCTGCCGTTACAAGCCTGGGAATCTCGTGCGGGTCAAAGCCGAGAAACCACGCGGCCTGGGTTGAGTCGAGCCGGGCGGGAACGATTTTCCAACTGAGAAATTCGGTTTGTTGGGCTGTGATATTCATACATGAACCGCCACCCCGCGTGCGCGGCGGGGCGACTGGGTTTGGGTTTGATTCTCGGAAATCTTTTGTTCTTCGTCGCCGGCGGAAACGGCTTCCACCTGGCTCGGCGCTTGGTTCTTGGTCAGATCAAGTTTTTCCTCAATCTCACTCTGGCGCCGGGTCAGTTCCTGAAAGCGTTCCTCGCGCTCAAACTTCGCGCCGACTTTTTCCCCAAGCTCTTTGACGCGCTTGTGGGCATCGGTGATGTCCAACTCCAATCTTTCTGCGCGTTCCTCAAATCCTTGAACCGTCGCCTCCAACGAACGGATGGTGCCGAGAGCCGTGTCTGTGACCCGTGCGCCGTAACTGTTGCTCCCCCGCACAACCATTTCGACGGTGTTGTTGAATCCCGGACGCAGGAACAAATCAAAACCGGCGAAGCGGCCGATTTTGATGTCGTCGCCAAACCGCGCCTTCAGCTTTTCCGCGCGGCGCATAATCAACTCTCCTGCGATGCCCCGGTTGTTGGATTCCTGTCCGTCAAGTTCAATGCGGAATTTGTCGCCGGACGTGTCCTGCCGGACGCCCAAGTCCTGCCGCAGATTGGCAAGGCGCGTGGTAAAGATTTCAGCATCCTCGTGCGAGCGGCGGAGATTGGTGCGGATTCGATATTGCTCCTCGGCGTGGGCGGAACGCAGCCGGGTGAGCCGGATCAACTCCGCATCCACCTGGGCTTTTTCAATCACCCGCGGATTGCCTGATGCGATGGCCTTCACCTCGGCGTAAGTCAGAGCCGCTGAATCCAAATCCTCAAGCCGCCGGATCGTCATGTCGCCGCTCATCACCTGCGCGATGAACTTCGCCTTCGTCTCCAACGTCTGCCACATATAGGCGTCGAAACTGCCCTCGGTGACGTAGCGGAAAATCTGCACAACGGAGTTTTTATTGCCCTGCCGTAAAATCCGTCCTTCGCGTTGCTCCACGTCTGCCGGTCGCCACGGCGCGTCGAGATGATGCAGAGCAATCAACCGTTCCTGCACGTTCGTCCCCGACCCCATCTTCTGTGTGCTGCCGAAAAGCACGCGAACTTTACCCGCGCGCACATCACGAAACAGCATCATCTTGGAAACATCCGAATCGTAATCCTGAATGAACGCGATTTCAGAACTTGGGATGCCGAGCTTTTCCAACTTCTGCGCAATGTCATTATAGACGGAGAAGCCCTTGTCTTTTGGCGTGGAGAGGTCGCAGAAAACAAGCTGGGCGGAACGCTCCGGCTTGGATTCCTGCCAGATGTTGAAAATCTTCTCGACGGCCAGATTCACTTTGCCCTGGGGTTCGTCCGGCGCGGCTGGTTTCATCAGGCGAAGATCCAAAGCCGCCTTCCGTCCCTCCGATGTGATTTTGAGCATGTTGTCTTCGCTGGGGTCAACCCGGCCGGTTTTCAATCTCTCGGCACGGGCGGCGAGCGATTGCACGAACTCCTTCAATTCCTCCGTGGCCGGCGCGTTGCGGATGGTCGGCTTTTCACCGTCCAGCTTCGGGCGCGGCAGATTCAGCATCGCGGCGGTCTGCACGTCGGCGGACTGGCGGAACATCTGCATCAATTCCGGCACGTTGATGAAGCGCGCGAACCGCGTGTTCAAACGGTAGCCCGCACCGTCCGGTGAAAGTTCCATTGCCGTCACTGGCTCGCCGAACGTCGCCGCCCAAGAGTCGAAGTGATGCAGATTGTGTTTCTTCAGCTCGTCATGCTGAAGATACCGCTGCATGGTGAACATCTCGGCCATGCTGTTGGCGATAGGCGTGCCGGTGGCGAACACCACACCTCCCCCGCCGTTTAACGATTGGATGTGGCGCACCTTCAAAAACATATCGAACGCCCGTTCGCTCGCCGTCTGTGGCAGTCCCGCAACCCGCGTCATTTTGGTGACGTAAAACAGGTTTTTGAAATAGTGCGCCTCGTCCACGAACAGCCGGTCCACGCCAAGTTCTTCAAAGGTCAACGTGTTGTCCTTTTTGTGTCCTGCTGCCAATGTTTGAAGTTTGGCTTCCAGCCGCTTCTTCGCCTTTTCGAGTTCTTTCACCAAGCGCCGGTTGGAACTGTCCGCGTGCTGGCGTTTGATCATTTCCAACTCGTGAAGCTGCTCCTTAAAAAATCGTTCCTGGGTATCGCGTGAAAGTGGGATGCGCTCGAAGCCGGAGTGCGTGACGATGACGGCATCCCAATTGCCGGTGGCAATGCGGCTGAACAGTTTCTTGCGGTTCTGCGACTCGAAATCCTCCTTGCCGGCGGCCAGGATGTTTGCGCCTGGATACAACGTCAGCAACTCGGTGGAGAACTGGCCGAGCATGTGATTGGGGACAACAAACATCGGCTTGCCTGAAATGCCGAGCCGCCGCGATTCCATCCCAGCAGCAACCATCGTGTAGGTTTTGCCCGCGCCAACGACGTGGGCCAGCAGCGTGTTGGGTGTCTGCAATATGCGCCAGACACCGACCTTCTGGTGTGCGTGGAGTTGAATCGCCCCGCTCGCTCCGGGCAACGTCAGGTGGTCGCCGTTGAACGTGCGGACGCGTGTATGATTGAACGTGTTGTTGTAGAGGCGGCACAACCGTTCCCGGCGCGAGTCGTCGGTCCAGATCCATTCCTTGAACTTTTCCTTGATGCGCTCCTGCTTTTCGCGAGCGGCCTCGGTCGCTTGCGCGTTGACGACGGGTTTCTTGTCCACCGTGTCATAGACCGTGGGCGTTTTAAGATTGAGCGCGTCTTCAATCAATTCGAGCGCCGTGTAACGGTCTGTGCCCCAATCCGTCGTGTTGGCGGTTGCGCCTCGTGCTTCCCAATTCGGATTGATATGCCACGCACCGAGGGCGTGGATGTGCCCGATCTCCACGCCAGACGGGATGTTGAGCAGTTCGTTCGTGAACTGCTGCACGTCTTCGGGCGGCAACCAGGCCGCGCCCAACCGCACGTCAATTTCCGTGGCCGCAAGGTCTGCCGGTTGAACAGATTTCAATGCCTCGACGTTTTCGGCAAAGCGCGGGTCGGTCACTGACGCCGCATCCGCTACGGATAATTTTTCCCGCACGTTGCCGGAGAGATACTGGTCGTCGGTTTCCCATTGGTTCGTTTGGGGATTCAGAAAAATGACGCCTTTCAAGTCAGGCAGAAATTCCGCTATCGGTTTGTTAAGCAGGTCGGCCATGTGGTCGAGGTCAACGCGACCGTGCTCGTTCAAGGTGACGAGCAACGCCTCCTTCGGCGTGCCGACCGATTCAACCGGTTTGCGATGGTGAATCGTTCGTTCGGTGAAAATGGTGGCCTTGGTCGCCCGCTTCGTCTCATCGTTGTAGTTCTCCAAAGAAAGCAGCAATGGCAAATCAGGGTCGCCGTCGAAGGCGCGCTGGTTGGCGCGAAGATTCACCGGACCAAAGCGCCCGACAAAACGGTCGTAAGCCAGATTGAGTTGTTGCCGCGTTTCGACGACACGTTCCTCGGTGCTGCCGTCCATCTGCGCCCGCAGACAATCCCGCACCGCATCCCGCACCGGAATCAAATGCCGGATGCGCGAGCGCGTCTCGGCGGTCAAGTCGGTGAGTGGGCGCAGGACATTTTCCTCGCGGATGCAGACCATGCCATCGTGCAGACAATAGGCGTTGGGTTTTACGAAATCGGGCGCGGGAATGGATTCTTCGAGCGTCGGCTCGGCGATCTTGTGTGACTGTGCCTCGTAAACGCCCTGCGGAAGTTGTTCAACCGCTTGAGTCAATGCCTCCGCCAAATCGCGGCCGTCCGGTTCCAGCGTTGGTTCGTTGCCGCCATACATTCCCCCGGTGAGTCGCATTTGACCGAGCATCATGCTGGGGCGGTCGGCGAAGTATTCGTTGATGGTGAATGCCTCGCCGACATCGTTGGCATGGCTGGCGGTTTCCTTCCACGCCGGGCCAGCGGGCGATTCACCTGGGCGCAGCTTGCGGAGCATCACGATGTCGGTCGTGACCTCCGTGCCCGCGTTCTTCTTGAAGGCGTCATTCGGCAGGCGGATTGCGCCCAACAATTCCGTGCGAGCGGAAAGCAGTTCGCGCAGCGTCGAATCGAGTTTGTCCATCGTGCCACGCGACGTGACGAACATCATCAGGCCGCCGGGACGCACCTTTTCCAGGGCCGCCGCGAAGAAATAATCGTGGATGGAAAACTTGTAGCTGTTCCAGCGCGGATCGTGGACGGTGTAATCGCCAAACGGGACGTTGGAAATGGCGAGGTCGTAAAATCCATCGGCGAGTTTGGTCTGTTCAAACGCCTGAGCGCGAATGTCCGCGTCGGGGTAAAGGGCTTTGGCGATGCGCGCCGTCAGCGGATCAATCTCAATGCCGGTGACGGTCGAGCGCCGGAGCAAGTCTTCGGGCATGAGGCCGACGAAGTGGCCGATGCCGCAGGCCGGTTCAAGCACGCGCCCGCCCTTGAAGCCGAAGCGTTCGGCGGCGCGATACATCGCGCCGATGACGGTCGGCGCGGTGTAATGGGCGTTGAGGGTGGTGGCGCGGGCGGAGCGGTGCTCTTCGTCCGAAAGAATTTCCGAAAGCCGGAATTGCTCTTTGCGCCAGTCGGTATTGTCCACGTCGAACACCTGGGGCATCGCGCCCCAGCCGACGTATTTCACGAGCGTGGCTTTTTCCTCTGGCGTCGCCGGACGTTCCTCGGCATCGAGTTGCCGCAGCGTTTCGATTGCGGCGATGTTCTTTTGGAACTTTAATTTTGGCCCGCCGTCGCCCAGGCGGTCAGCCTCGTTGATGCGGTAGGCGTTGAGATTTCTGGGCGGTTCTTCGTGGTGCCGGTGGATTATTCTTCGGGCGGGAGCAGGATGTATTTTTCCCGCACCATTTCCCAAGCTTGCGTCTGCGCTTGCTGCGCCGTTGATCCCTGCTTCAACAATTCCATTCGCAGCGTGGCCATTTCGTCCTTCGTCTTTTCCTCCGCTTCCAGAAGCATCTGGTGCAGAAGCCCCTTCCGATTCAGGTCGCGCACCATTTTCGGACGGTGTTCCCGCCAGTGTTTCTCGGCCATCCGGCCGTATTGTGTCAATGTGGTCATGTGTTGGCCTTCGCGTTGAGAAAAGGTCCAGTTGCTGATCTAAATCTACATGATTTCGGCGGATTGCCATGATTTTTTGAAAGTCTTACGGATAGCCTCATGGCCGGAACAATTCATCAATAGTTACACCCAATGCTTTGGCAATGAAGCAGCAGTGTTTATCCGTGGCCACACAACGGCGCAGCTCAATGTTCGCGAGAATGTCCCGCGTGATTTTGCATTGCAGAATCTGGAGTTTTGCCACAAGCGTGTCTTGCGTCCACCCCTTCTGGTAACGCAACCTGGCGATCTTCCTTCCGATAAGATTGGCATCGTGCTGCATAATTCCTGGTGTTCTTCATACATTTTTTCATGCCGGGCGATGCGCAGCTCATACACGAATTGCTATTCATCTATGATGGTTCGTTACCGACGGTCGAAGCTCTGTTGAAAGTGATTATCGTAATACGCTAAGCAGTTTTCATGGTTTCTCGAACGAATCATTTCATCTAGTAAGCGAAATTCCCCAGCAGAACGGATCAAGAATCGGAAAAGGCCGCACTCGGCCAAGCGCTCGCCATGATCGCTGCAATCAACCCAGCCTTCATTTCGACCCGATGAATGCTCACTACCAAGCCAGCTCAAGCGCCGCCGTTTTTTTGGTCTTCGATTTCCTTGTGCAGCCAGGCGCGGGCATACGCCCACCAGCGTTTGGCCGTCGGCGCTGAAACACCCAGAATTTCGGCAGCCTCATCAATGGTGAGTCCTGTGAAGTAACGCAACTTGACCAGTTCCGCTTTTTGTTTGTCTTGCGCGGCGAACCGCTCCAGCGCCGCGTTCACCTCCAGCAGGTCATCGTCCTTCACGGCGGCAGCGATCTCTATTTCCTGAACATCCATCCGCTGCCGGCCGCCGCCGTGGCGCAGTGTGCGTTTGCGCCGGGCGTTGTCGATGAGGATGCGGCGCATCGCCTCGGCTGCCGCCCCGAAAAAATGCGACCGGCCGTTCCATGACTGGTTTTCCTGGCCGCCGAGGCGCAGCCAGGCTTCATGGACGAGCGCGGTGGCTTGCAACGTCTGGCCGGGAGATTCGTGCGCCAACTTAAACGCCGCCAAACGGCGCAACTCGTCGTAAACCAGCGGGAGCAATTCTTTGGCAGCCTGGGCATCTCCGTTCCGAACGGCGTAAAGAATTCGCGTAACTTCGCTCGCGTCAGGTTCTGAATCGCTCACGGGTCGCCTCCAGCTTTCTCCAATTGTTTCTCCAGCGCAACCACATTGGTCAGGTCGAGCAATGCAGCGGTCACGGAAGGATGGGCGTCGCCAAAACGTTTCCGCCGGATCTCCAGAACCCGCCGGAGGGTGGCTTCGGATTCGCTCAATTTCCCCTCCTCACGCAGCACGAGGGCCAGATAGTTGAGGGTTGCAGCCAGGTTTGGATGGTCGTTGCCTAAAAACTTTTCCTGCATCGCCGCCGCTTCCCGGAACAAACCTTCAGCCTCGGCCAGCTTGTGTTCATCCTGTCGGATGAGCGCCAGATCGGTGAGTGAATCTGCGACGGCGAGGCTTTCCTCGCCAAAAAATTCTTTGCGCATGGCCAGCGACTCGCCCTCCAGGCGCCCGGCTTCGTCCAGTTTATTTTCTTTGCGCAACAGCGCCGCCAGATGGTGGAGGGAGGCGGCCAGTTCGGGATGCTCCCGGCCGAGCAGTTTACGGCGTTGCGCCAGAGCTTGGCGGAGCAGTTTTTCCGCCTCGTTGGTTTTACCTTGTGCGGCCAGGATCAATCCAAGGTTGTTGATGGCGGTGGCGACGGAAGGATACTCCGGGCCGAAGATTTTCCGCTGCACATCGAGTGACTGGCGCTCCAGGGTTTCCGCTTCATCCAGCCTGCCCTCCTCGCGCAACACGAAGGCCAGGTTGTCGAGCGTGATGGCCAGGCCGGGCTGATCGTCGCCAAGCAGTTTTTTCTGAATGCCCAGTGATTCGCGAAAGCAAGACTCGGCGGCGGCGGGTTTGCCTTCGGCGTCCAGCGCGAGGGCAAGATTGTTCAGCGAAGTGGCCACGGCCAGGTGGTCATGACCGAACAACTTCAGGTCCATCGCCAGCGCGTCGCGATGAAGCTTTTCGGCTTCGGCCAGCCTGTCTTCGCTGCGCAGCACGAGCGCCAGATTATTGAGTGATTCGGCGACTTCGGCGTGTTCGTTGCCGTAAAGTTTGCGGCGCAGTTCGAGCGCTTCGCGTTGCAGCGCCTCGGCTTCGGGAAGCTTGCCCTGATCGCGCAGGACCAGCGCCAGATCGTTGAGTGAAACGGCCACGTCGCGAGGCTTGGCGCCGTGCGTGAGTTCCAGCAAGGACCGGGCGCTGCGGTGCAGTTGCTCGGCCTTGTTGGACTGGCCGAGGGCGCGATAGACTTCACCGAGCGTGTTGCAGATTTCGGCCTGCACTTCCGGCTGGTCCTTCAGGTCGTTCGTCACGCGCGCCAGGGTTTTGTCGAGAATTTCACGCAAAAGCGTCGTGTCGCGTCCCAGCGCGACGCCCGGCCCGACGCCTTTAAGCATGTCTTCCAGGAAGAGTGCAACCTGCTGGCTGCGCTGCGCTTCCCGGTCGGCGTCGCGTCGCGCGGCTTGTTCGCGGAAGAACAACCAGGTGGAAACCACCAGACCGACGACAATCGCGATGGCCACGGCGGTGCTGGCGGTGAAAACCAACTTGTTGCGCCGGACAAGTTTTTGAAATCGATAGAGCGCGGTGGGCGGCCGTGCGACGACCGGTTCATTATTCAAAAAGCGTTCGATATCCCCGGCAAAACTGCTCGCGGTTTCGTAGCGAAGCGTGCGGTCTTTTTCGAGCGACTTCATCACGATCCAATCCAAATCGCCCCGGATGAGGTGGATGAGTTTCTGCGTCGGCGCGTGGCGCTGGCGCGCGATGGCAGTGAGGTCTGCGTCCTGCAGCGTGCTCAGGCGGGTCGAGGGCCTCGGCGGTTCAATTTCGCGGATCACCCGGCGCATCGCATCCAGCCCGACCTTCATAAGTTCCTTGGGATCAAAGGGCGTGTGGCTGGTCAGCAGTTCGTAGAGCAGCACCCCGAGCGAATAGATGTCGCTGCGCGTGTCAATGTCCAGCCCGCGCCTCTCCGCTTGTTCGGGGCTCATATAAGAGGGCGTGCCGATGAATTGTTCGAACTCCGTGAACACCGTCTTGTCCGTCAGGCGTTGGTCCGTCGCCTTGGCGATGCCGAAATCAATCACCTTCGGCACCGGCACGCCGTCGTGCTGCGTAACGAGGATGTTCGACGGTTTGATGTCCCGGTGGATGATGCCCTTTTGGTGGGCGTGTTGGATGGCTTTGCACACCTCCTTGAAAAGCTTCAGGCGTTCGTTGGTGGACAAATTGTTCTGGTCGCAATATTCGGTGATCTTGATGCCGCGCACCAGTTCCATCACAAAAAAGGGTCGTCCGGTTTCCGTCGCGCCCGCGTCAAAAACTTTCGCAATGTTCGGGTGATCCATGAGCGCCAGCGCCTGCCGCTCGGCTTCGAAGCGGGCGATGACGTTCCTGGTGTCCATGCCCAGCTTGATGACCTTGAGCGCGACGCGGCGGCGGACGGGCTGCTGCTGCTCGGCCATGTAAACGGAGCCGCAGCCGCCCTCGCCAATGAGCTGGAGGATTTTGTAATTTCCGATTTTGTCGCCCGGCTTTTCGCCCGGCGGCAAGCTGCGGACGATGGTCGCCTTCGGTGGGGGAGCGACGGCGGGTGTTTCGAGTGGGCCGTCACTCTTTTCGTGGAAGCGAATCAGGTCGCGAATCCGCTCGATCAGCTTGACCTCACCGCCACACGCGGCCATCAGATACGACTCACGTTCATCCGGCGGCAGTTGTAACGCGCCCTCGAAGATGGCCTCTTCGCGTGGATGCTTTTCATGCATGAAATGCTCGGTTCAAGTCTTTCAAAAATTTTGGGCGATTTTTCATGGTCCCAATCTCACGCGATAGAATTTTGTGCCATCCGCCGCGCCTTTGGTGTGGACATAGTTCGCCGTGCCCTCATTCGTGCCGGGAACAACAATCGGCAGGCTCAAATCGTGAAATCCGCCACTGCCCATATTGCCATTGGTTTGCACGACATAGCTGTGGCCGCCGACGGATGTCCAATCTATGCGAATATCGTTGTCATTGGTTTTCACCACGCTCGTAATTTGGAACAGGGACGAAGGACTAAGCGGGTCGGTGCCGGCAAGCGTTTCAGCGGCGTTGCTCTGGCCATCGCCGTCAGCGTCAAAATTGGGACCGAGTTGAGGGGCATGGTTTGTGATGAGTATGCCGCCAGGCTGCTTGATGAAATGGCCGCAGGCGTTGGTCAGAATCAAATTATCCACCACCAGCATTGCGCCCGGGCCGAGCGTGAACAGGCCGTTGCGCACATCCAGGTTGGCCGTGTGCGT
Source organism: Verrucomicrobiia bacterium (assembly GCA_035279985.1). Classification (GTDB taxonomy): domain Bacteria; phylum Verrucomicrobiota; class Verrucomicrobiia; order Limisphaerales; family UBA11358; genus UBA11358. The sequence continues at coordinate 1,979 of DATEGR010000518.1, read as the reverse complement.
CGCGTTGGTGACATAAAGCGTGCCGCCGCTCAAGACGACATTGCCCACGGCGCCAAGGGGACAATCCCCCAGAATCATCCGGTCGGTGATAACCACCACGCTGCTGCTGGCCGCCTGCGTGAAGGTCCCAACGTTGCCGGCGGTGTAACCGACATACATCGAATCTAACTGACCGAAAACATTGGCCGCATAAGACGGAATCGATACGGTCGAGTCATTGCCATCGGCGATGGTGAGCGAGGTGCCGCTGCCGTCCAGATCGCCGCCTTCCCAGAGAATCCAATTGGAATTAAGTCCCTGTCCCGGACCGGTGCCGAGGCCCAGAAGGGTGACGTGGCCGCCAAGGAAATGAAAACCGCCCGAGCCCAGGCCGTCGGTTGAGCCGAGCGTGATTTGACGGAAAGTGTGGTTTCCGGCGGAAATGGTGAGCAAGCCGTTGCCGGATGAACCGATTTGCGTCAGACCGTTCGGTGCATTAAAGGAGCCGCCGTTTAGCGTGATGGAACTCGTGGCCACCAGCGAACCGCTGATGACGGTGAGATTGGACTCGACGTAAACCTGGGCATTGCTTTGCAGCGTCAGGAGGCCGACGCCGCCGGCGGCGCTGCCAAGGTTGAGCCCGGCTGCAATGATCGTGGCGTTGGAGATGGAGGCGGTCCCGGTGCCAGCAGAATTGGTCGGGCCATTGTTGCCGAGCCCGAGCGTGGCGTTGGTGAGGATGAGCGCGCTGCCCCCCGAAAGAGCGAGGGTGTTGGTGGTTCCTGCTGTCGTGCCAACGAGAACATTACTGCTGGCGGCCATGCTGCTTCCATTGGTCAGGGTTAAGTTGTCGAACTCAAAGACGCCCGCACCCAGGAATAGTGAACCGCCGTTCAAAACCGTCGTGGCGGTGTGCGTTGCATTGGTGATGCATAAAGCGCCACCGAAAACGGAGACGCTGTCATTGGCAAGGAAATCACTGCCGACAGTCAGTGACGTTGAGATCAAAGTGGTGCCGCCCGTGATGTTGAGCGCACCGGTTGAGGTGTTGGTTTCACCAATCGAAACAACCGGCACGGCGAGTGTGCCACGGGCCACATTCACCATGCCCGTTCCTTGCACGATCTGGAGTTCCGGCATTGAGACTTGTGCGCCATCAATGGTTAAGGTTCCACTGGAATGCGGGGCGTCGAGACCAAGGTAGGTTTTTCCAAGGGTTATTACCACGTTGGATTGCAGGACTAAAGAACCTGTTCCAGAGCCGCCGATGGCGGTTGCTCCCAGTTGCACGCTGGCATTGGAGATGGTTAGATTGCCGGTTCCATTTACACCCAGGTTGATCAAGGGGCTGTCTGGCCCCGAATAAGTATTGGTGGCGATCCATGTCCCGCCACGGATGGACATGTTGCCAACCGCCAGCGCAGATCCCCCCATCGTGAGTCCGTATCCGAACACGTTGGAGCAGTTCTCAAAAACGGCCGTGCCGTTGAAAAGATACCCGACATAAAAGCTATGCGGCGTAAAGATGCAATTGGTCAAGTTCAAGCTGCCGGTTCCCCCGCCGCCGAAAATATCGCCGCCGACCGTGGTATACATTGCGTGCGAGGTATCTATGGTTGAATTGAATGCCCGCACATTGCCGCCATCAAGCTCCACATCGCTGCCCAAATCTGTGGTGGTGGGTATGGTCCCATTATCCACCGTGAGCGCGGAGTTGGAGATGATCAGTGCGCCACCGGGAAGAACGGTGAGGTTGGAAATCACATGCAAGGGCGTGCTTAATCCGGCGCTGTTCAGGAAGAGCGTATTTGTGGGGGAACCAGCCGGTGAACTGATGGTAAGATTTGCCACCGTCAAGGTGTTTGTAAAACTGGACGAAGTGGTGGCATCTATGGTGACCGTTATCGGGGTGACCGGGGCGGGATTCGTGACGTAGCTGGAATCGGTGGCACCCGGCGCACCGAGCGACCAGTTGGTCGAAACTTCCCATTTGCCGGAAG
>DATEGR010000517.1:0-9414 GCA_035279985.1 Verrucomicrobiia bacterium | reverse complement strand
AGCTTCACCGCCAATTCGACAGCCAGTAATCCGAATAGTGTGGTGAACTTGATGACCGGATTCAAGGCCACAGAAGAAGTGTCCTTGAAGGGATCGCCCACGGTGTCGCCGACAACGGTCGCGGCGTGCAGTTCGGTGCCTTTTTGTTTCAACTCCACCTCGACAATTTTCTTGGCGTTGTCCCACGCGCCGCCGGCGTTGGCCATGAATATGGCCTGGAACAGGCCGAAGAACGCGATGCCGACGAGGTAGCCGACGAAGAAGTAAGGGTCAAAAAAGGCCAGCGCCAGAGCCATCGAAAAGACCACGATGAAGATGTTGATCATGCCCTTTTGCGCATAGATGGTGCAGATTTCCACGACCCGCTTGCTGTCGGCAATGGAAGCTTCCGCCTTGTTCAGGTTGAGATGTTCCTTGATGAACACGACCGCGCGATAGGCGCCGGTCGCCACCGCCTGCGTGCTGGCGCCGGTGAACCAATAAATCACCGCGCCGCCCATGAGGAGGCCGAGGATGACCTGCGGATGCACCAGGCTCAACATGGAGATGATGCTGAAGGCGGGGTCGGTCTGGACGCCCACATTTTGCAGCAGCATGATGATGCCGAAAATCATCGTGGTCGCGCCGACAACAGCGGTGCCGATGAGCACCGGCTTGGCGGTGGCCTTGAACGTGTTGCCCGCACCGTCGCCCTTTTCCAGTTCAAGCTTGGAATTTTCAAAGTCGGGGGTGAACCCGAAATCCCGTTTGATTTCCGCGCGGACGTTCGGCACGGATTCGATGCGGCTCAGTTCATAGATGGACTGGGCGTTGTCGGTGACCGGGCCGAAGCTGTCCACGGCGATGATGACCGGCGCCATGGCGAGGAAGCCGAAAGCGACCAGGCCGAAGGCGAAGATGGGCGCGGCGAACTTGAATTGCTCCGGCATGAGCGTCAGCACGGCCGGGTTTTGGGAGAGCAGATACGCCCCGAACATGAGCGCAATAATGACCAGCCCCATCCAGAACGCGCAGAAGTTGCCCGTGACGAAACCGGACAGGATGTTCAGCGACGCGCCGCCCTGGCCGGACGCGGTGACGATTTCTTTTACGTGCCGCGACTGGGTGCTGACGAAGATTTTGGTGAATTCCATGATGAGCGGCCCGGCGAGCGTGCCGCAGGAGATGACGCCGGAGAGCACCCACCAGAGATTCGGATCGGCCGCGCCGGTCACGTCAGTGAAGTCGCGCAATAACAGCCAGCTCGCGACAAAGGTGCAAATGATGGACACCACCGAGGTCAGCCAGACCAGATTGGTCAGCGGCTGTTCCCAGTTGAAATCCTTTTTATTGCTGTAAAGCGAGTTGCTGACGGCCTTGTTGACGTAGAATGAACCGAGCGACGCCAGCACCATCAGGCTTTGGATGGCAAAAATCCAGACGATGAGCTTGGCGCCCACGGCCGGCGCCGCGGCCATGGAGAGGCACAGGAACGTAATCAACGCCACGCCCGTCACACCGTAGGTTTCAAAACCGTCCGCCGTCGGGCCGACCGAGTCACCCGCGTTGTCACCGGTGCAGTCGGCGATGACGCCGGGATTCTTCGGGTCATCTTCGGGCAGGTTGAAGACGATTTTCATCAGGTCTGAGCCGATGTCGGCAATCTTGGTGAAGATGCCGCCGCCGATGCGCAGTGCCGCCGCGCCGAGCGATTCGCCGATGGCGAAACCGATGAAGCAGGGGCCGGCCAGGGTCGGTGGCATGAACAGCAGGATGCCGATCATGCAGACCAGTTCCACGCAGACGAGCAACAGGCCGATGCTCATGCCCGAACGCAGGGGGATGAGGAGCGTTTGCAGCGAGTTGCCCCGGAGCGAGGCGAACGCGGCGCGGCTGTTGGCGAGCGTGTTGATGCGGATGCCGAACCAGGCGACGCCGTAGCTGCCGAGGATGCCCAGCACCGAGCACGCCAGGATGACCAGGCCGTTGCGGACCAATTCGCCGTGGGTCTTGACGGGATCAATCCAGGGCAGTCCGACGAAGTAATAGACGATGCACACGGCAATCAACGACCAGAGCAGCACGAGGAATTTCCCCTGCTGTCCGAGGTAGGTTTTGCACGTCTCCCAAATCATGTTGGAGACGCTGCTCATGGACTTATGGACGGGCAGCGCGCGGCATCGCCCATATTCATAGAAGCCGAACAGCGCGCCGATCACGCAGCAAGCCAGCCCCAGATACAACAGGGCATGGCCGCTCAAGGCGCCGTTGAAGAACGTCACGTTCTGCAATGGCGGCAGGTTGATGTCCGCATCACCGGCAAAGGCGTTGGCCGCCCCGAACAGCGCGGCCAGCACGATTCCGGTCCGGAAGAGTGATTTGGTTTTTTGCATAGGTAGTGATTTGGTTACTTTTTAACTTTTTTGGCAGCTTCTTCTTCGAGCGCGGCCTGGGCGGCGGCCAAACGGGCCACCGGCACCCGGAAGGGCGAACAACTCACATAATTCAGGCCAAGGCGATGGCAAAATTTAACGGACTCCGGGTCGCCACCATGTTCGCCGCAGATGCCCAGTTTGATGTCCTTGCGCGTGCTGCGGCCTTTTTCGACGGCCATCTGCATCAATTGACCGACGCCGGTCTGGTCAATCGTGGCGAAGGGGTTCTTCTTCACAATTTCCAGTTCCGTGTAAGGCGGCAGAAAGCTGCCGGAATCGTCCCGGCTCATGCCGAGGCACGTCTGTGTCAGATCGTTCGTGCCGAAACTGAAGAACTCCGCGGTCTGCGCAATTTCATCGGCGGTCAACGCGCCGCGCGGCACTTCAATCATGGTGCCGGCGAGATAATCGAGCTTTACCTTCTGCTCGGCCATGACCTCCCGGGCGACACGATGGACAACTTCGACCTGGAGGTCGAGCTCCTTTTTGAACCCGACCAGCGGGATCATGACTTCCGGCTTTACCTTGATGCCGGACTTCTGGACCTCCGCCGCCGCTTCAAACACGGCCCGCGCCTGCATCTCGGAAATTTCCGAATAGACGATGCCAAGCCGGCAGCCGCGGAAGCCGAGCATCGGGTTGAACTCGTGGAGTTCCTTGACGCGCTGTTTGATTTTTTCAACCGGTACGTTCATTTTCACCGCCAGGTCCTTTTGCGCGGCATCCTCGTGCGGGAGGAATTCATGCAGCGGCGGGTCGAGGAAACGAATGGTCGCCGGCATGCCTTTCAACGCCTTGAAGATGCCGACAAAGTCGCCTTTTTGGTAAGGCAGGATTTTTGCGAGCGCTTTTTTACGGTCCTCGAGGTTGTCGGCGAGAATCATTTCGCGCATGGCGTCAATGCGGTTGCCTTCAAAGAACATGTGTTCGGTGCGGCACAGGCCGATGCCCGAGGCGCCGAACGCGATGGCGTTTTCGGTTTGCTCCGGGGTATCGGCGTTGGTGCGGACCTGGAGTTTGCTGACCTTCGCGCACCAGTCCATGAGCTGCTGGAACATCAGGAAGGTCGCGCTCTCCTTGCTTTCAAGCGATTTTTCGACGAGCACCTGGACGATTTCGGACGCGGCGGTCCGCAACTCGCCGGGATAAACTTCACCGGCGGTGCCGCTGATGGACAGATAATCGCCTTCGTTGAACCTGTCGCCGTTCACGGCCATGGTCTTGGTGTTGTAATCAATCTGCAACGCGCCGGCGCCGCAGACGCAAACCTTGCCCATCTGCCGCGCGACGAGGGCCGCGTGCGAACTCACGCCGCCTTTCGCCGTCAGAATACCTTCGGCGGCAATCATGCCGCGCAAATCTTCCGGCGTGGTTTCGTTGCGAACGAGCAGGACCTTTTCGCCTTTGGCGGCCGCCGCCGCACAGCGATCGGCATTCAGATAAATTTTGCCGGACGCGGCACCGGGACCGGCGGGCAGGCCTTTGGCGATGCACTTCGCCGCCTTGACCGCCTTGCGGTCGAACACCGGCGCGAGCACCTGATCCAATTGGTCGGCCGGCACGCGCCGGATGGCGGTCTTCCAGTCAATCAGCTTCTCCTTTTCCATCTCGATGGCGAAGCGGACGGCGGCGAGGCCGGTGCGTTTGCCATTGCGGGTCTGGAGCATGAACACCTTGCCTTCCTGAATCGTGAACTCGAAATCCTGCACATCCTTGAAATGCGATTCCAGGGTCTTGCGAATGTTCTCCAGTTCGTTGAACGCGGCAGGCATGTGGTTTTTCAACTGGGCAACCGGTTCGGGCGTGCGGATGCCGGCCACCACGTCTTCGCCCTGGGCGTTGATGAGAAATTCGCCGTAGAAGACCTTTTCGCCCGTCGCCGGGTCGCGGGTGAAGGCCACACCGGAACCCGACTGGTCACCGGTGTTGCCATAAACCATCGCCTGGACGTTGACGGCCGTTCCCCATTCGGCAGGAATGCCGTATTTGCGGCGGTAAACAATGGCGCGGTCGTTCATCCACGAGCCAAACACGGCGCCAATCGAACCCCAAAGTTGTTTCCACGGGTCCTGCGGGAATTCGCTGTTGGTGCGCTCTTTGATCAGCGCCTTGAACCGTTTCACCAGTTCCTTCAAATCGGCCACGGTGAGTTTCGTGTCCTCAATCTCCGCGTGGTAGCGGTCATGTTTGAGTTTGTGGATGACGACTTCAAATGGCTCGTGATCTTCATTGGCGCTCTTCTGCACGCCCATGACCACGTCGCCGTACATCTGGATGAACCGGCGGTAGCAATCCCACGCGAACCGCTCATTCTTCGTCGCCTTCACCAGCGCGAGAACGGTTTCATCATTGAGACCAAGGTTCAAAATCGTGTCCATCATACCCGGCATGGAATCGCGTGCGCCGGAGCGGACCGAGACCAGCAATGGCATGGCGGATTTATCGCCAAATTTGGTGCCCATGATTTTTTCAATCTGGGCGATGCCGGCTTCGGCCATCGGCGCTAGCGCCTTGGGATAGGTCTGTTTGTTGGCGTAATAATAAGTGCAAACCTCGGTGGTGATGGTGAAACCCGGCGGCACCGGCAGACCGATGCGGGCCATTTCGGCGAGGTTCGCGCCTTTGCCACCCAGCAACGGCTTCATGCCGCCGTTCCCGTCGGCCGTCTTGTTGCCAAATTGATATACGTATTTTGCGTTCTTCACGGTCTTTGATGCTTTAGCCATAAATTATCAGTCGGTCGTTTGTGTGATTTTCACTGGCGAAATAAAAAACCAATCTCGCGTACAGATTTAAGTTTTGCACATCGGTCGAATGTCTCTCCACATATCTTGGCAATACCTTCACTTTTTCTGACGACGCCCGGCCTGTCGTGGCGTTGCGCGTTGTCCGCCGGTTCGAACGGCTTGCAGCCGTGCTCCGGCTTCGCAATCCAATGGAAGCCCGGCCTTTATCGAGTCGCGGGAAATCTTTGGCCAGTTTCCTCCGGCAAAAAATGTGCACACAAAAACAAATTGCGGGGAGAGCGGGTTGCCGGCCGCCACTACATTAAATTTAGTGAATGGTTGATTGCGGTGCAGTAGCAAGTCGAATTTACGAAACGGCAGGTCGGGTTTTATGTTACCAACTCTCTTACACGAAAAACAAAAGGCGGCGGACCGGGTGATGCAGCACGCCAGCGGCGACAAGCGCTTCAAGATCCTGGAAGCGCATATGAAGAAGTACCAGTTCAAACACGACGCGCTGATCGAGGTGTTGCACAAGGCGCAGGAGCTGTTCGGCTATCTGGACGACGATCTGCTGCTGTTCGTCGCTTATAAACTGAAGCTGCCCGCCAGCCGCGTTTATGGGGTGGCGACCTTTTACCATTTTTTCACGCTCAAACCGCAGGGCAAACACACCTGCGTCGTCTGCCTCGGCACCGCCTGCTACGTGAAAGGGTCGGCCAGGGTGCTCGAAGCCGTCGAGGGGAGGGCGAAAATCAAGGCCGGCGAAACCACGCCGGACAATCAACTTTCCCTGCTGACCGCGCGCTGCATCGGCGCCTGCGGCATCGCGCCGGCGGTCGTTTATGACGGCACGGTGACGCCGCGCCAGACCCCTGAAACCGCACTCGAACATTTGAAAGGATGGATTTCCCATGGTAATTGATGACCTCAACGCAATTGCCGAGAAGGAACAGGCTGCCCGCAAAAAGACGGTCATCCGCTGCTGTATGGCCGCCGGCTGCATGTCCTCCAATTCGGAAACCGTCAAAAAAAGTCTGGAACAGGCGGTGAAAGACGCCGGCCTGGGCGACGAAGTGGAAGTGCGCGGCGTCGGCTGCATGAAACTGTGTTGCGAAGGGCCATTGGTGAGTGTGGATACCCAGGATGCGCTCTACGAGAAAGTCACGCCGGAAGACGCCCTGGAGCTGGTCAAGACCTTGAAAGGCGGCAAGACGAAGGTCAAACGCGGCGACTTCAACCATCCGTTTTTCAAAAAGCAATTGTCGATTGTCCTGACCAACAGCGGCGAGATTGACCCCGAACGCATCGAAGCCTACATTGCTGCCGACGGTTATCAGGCATTGCATCATGTCCTCCGCGAACTGACGCCGAAGGAAGTGGTGGAGGCCATGGTCAAAAGCGGTCTGCGCGGACGCGGCGGCGCCGGTTTTCCCACAGGCCTCAAATGGGGCACCGTGGCCAAAACGCAGAGCGCGCAGAAATACGTCATCTGCAACGCCGACGAGGGCGACCCCGGCGCGTTCATGGACCGCAGTGTCCTGGAAAGCGACCCGCACAGCGTGCTCGAAGGCATGGCCGTTGCCGCTTATGCTGTGGGCGCGAACCAGGGTTTCATTTACTGCCGGGCCGAATATCCGCTCGCCATCAAACGGTTGCAGAATGCCATCAAGCAGGCCAAGACCCTCGGCCTGCTCGGCAGCGGCATTTTTGAATCACCGTTCAATTTCAACATCGACATCCGCATCGGTGCCGGCGCGTTCGTTTGCGGCGAGGAAACCGCGTTGATGGCCTCCGTGGAGGGCAAACGGGGCACCCCTCGTCCGCGGCCGCCGTTTCCGGCTGAGAGCGGATTGTGGGGCTGCCCCACGCTCATCAACAACGTCGAAACCTTTGCCAACGTGCCGCCGATTCTCCGCAAGGGTGCGGAATGGTTCGCCGGCATTGGCACCGAGAAGAGCAAGGGCACGAAGGTGTTTGCGCTCGCCGGCAAAATCACCAACACCGGCCTCATCGAAGTGCCCATGGGCACTCCGTTGCGGCAGATCGTCGAAGAAATGGGTGGCGGCGCTCCGGACGGCGGTAAAATCAAGGCCGTCCAGACCGGCGGGCCGTCCGGCGGCTGCATCCCCGCCGAGGCGCTCGACACGCCGGTGGATTACGACTCGCTCACCAAGCTCGGCTCCATCATGGGTTCGGGCGGCATGATTGTAATGGACGAAACCACCCGGATGGTGGACGTCGCGCGCTATTTCATGGAATTCTGCGTGGACGAGTCCTGTGGCAAATGCGTTCCCTGCCGGGCCGGCACGGCGCAGATGCTTCATTTGCTGGAAAAGATCCTCAACCGCCAGGGTACCGCGCGCGATCTGGCGAAACTCGAAGAGCTTTGCGACATGGTAAAGAACACCAGCCTCTGCGGTCTCGGCCAGACGGCGCCGAACCCGACGTTGAGCACGCTGCGGTATTTCCGCAAGGAATACGAGGAACTGCTTCAGCCGGATCCCTTTGGTCCGGGCCGCAACGGCGAGGCAAAGAAACAAATGACTAAACCGTAATGACGAATGACTAAAGAGTTGCCAATGCCGAATGTCGAAGACCAAATGGAAATTTCGCCGATTGCCCATTCGTCAATTGTGATTCGTCTTTATTTAGTCATTCGGATTTGGAAATTAGGAATTATCAGTTTATGGCCGCCAAAACTTTAACGATTGATGGAAAAGAAGTCAGCGCCGAGGAAGGCGCGACCATTCTGGATGTCGCCACGGACGCCGGGATTAAACTCCCGACGCTCTGTCATCTGGACGGCGTCTATGACGTGGGCGCCTGCCGCCTGTGTCTGGTGGAGGTCGCGGGCATCAACAAACTGCTGCCCGCCTGCACGACCAAAATCAGCGAGGGCATGGACGTCAAGACCGACAGTGAACGCCTGCGGAAATACCGCCGCATGACGCTGGAATTGCTGTTCGCCGAACGCAACCACGTCTGCGCCGTGTGTGTGGCCAACGGCCATTGCGAACTGCAGACGCTGGCCTACAGCCAGGGCATGGACCACGTGCGCTACGATTATGCCACCCCGAAGTGGAGTGTGGATGCGACGCACCGGCTGTTCGGCATGGACCACAACCGCTGCATCCTCTGCGCCCGCTGCGTGCGCGTGTGCTGGCACATCGAAGGCGCGGGCACCAAGAACGTTTCCGGCCGCGGCGCCCGGGCCACCATCATCACCGATTTGAACCAGCCGTGGGGCGATTCCGAGACCTGCACGGCCTGCGGCAAATGCGTCATGTCCTGTCCGACCGGCGCGCTGTTCCACCGAGGCTCGACCGCGGCCGAGATGGAACATGACCGTGACCAATTGGAATTTATCGTCAACGCACGGGAGAAAAAACAATGGCTGCCGTGAAATTTGAATTATGAAATTGCGTGTTGCAACAGTCTGGCTGGGTGGCTGCTCCGGTTGCCACATGTCGTTCCTTGACCTGGACGAGTTCCTCATCGAACTCGCCGGCAAAATCGATCTCGTTTACAGCCCGGTCGTGGATGTGAAGGCATATCCGGAAAATGTGGATGTCTGCCTCATTGAAGGCGCGGTTTGCAACGAGGACAATCTCGAAATCCTCCACAAAATCCGCGAGCGAACGAAAGTGCTGGTTTCCTTTGGCGATTGCGCCGTCACCGGCAATGTCCCGGCGATTCGCAATCAACTTGGCCTCGGCAACACGGAAAATGTCCTGCAACGCGCCTACATCGAAAACGCCCAGGACAATTCGTGTGTCCCGGAGGCCGACGGCATTCTGCCCCCGTTGCTCAAACGCGTCCTGCCCGTGCATGAAGCCGTCTTCGTCGAATATTACCTGCCTGGTTGCCCGCCGCCGGCCGGGCGCATCAAGGCGCTGATGGTCCAGGTGTTGAAGGGTGAAACGCCAAAACTGGAGGGCGCAGATTTGAAATTTGGCTGACGAAACCACAACCAAAGGAAAACCGCCATGAAAACGAAATTGTTCGCGTTATCTGCAATCATCGCTGTTTGCCTCGCTGCATTTCCTGTCCGCGTCGCGGCGCATTGTGACACGATGGACGGCCCGGTCGTTGCGGCGGCGAAACTCGCGCTCGAAAAAGGCGACGTCACGCCGACGCTGAAATGGGTGAAGCCGGAGCAGGAGGCGGAAATCCGCGCCGCATTTCAAAAAACGCTCGTCGTCCGCAAGCAAAGCACCGAGGCGAAAGAACTGGCCGACATGTTTTTTTTTGAAACGCTCGTCCGGGTTCAC
>DATEGR010000516.1:0-5037 GCA_035279985.1 Verrucomicrobiia bacterium | reverse complement strand
TAAATAGAACGACATACCCACCAGGCCGCAAAAACACATTCGTCCCAGAAACCGGGGATTGAAAAAGCTCAGCCCACGAATCCAGATAATGGCGGTGACGAAGGCGGGAAGATAACAGACCATCGCCCAATCGCTGGTCATGCTGGCACCATAGACGAACGCCGCCAGAAATAATCGCCACTCGTGTTCATCCAGGCGATATTCCAGCAAAGACCAGATCACGAACGCGAACAACAACAGGCCAAACATTTCACCGGTGTAATTTGTCGCGTCTTCCCAGAAGGTGAGTTGCAGGCCGCATGCCACCGCGGCGAAAACGGGCGGCAACCAGGCGTTGCGGATGGTTAATAATGAAAAAGGGCTTTGTTCGCGCCGGCGTTGAGCGTCTGTCCGGTCATGCGGCAACAAGGCTACCGACCGTGCCAGCAACCCCAGCGTCAACGCGGCGCATACTGCGGAGAACACATTCAATGCCAGCGGAATCTGCGCCGTCGGCAACCAGCGGAACGGAAAAGTAACGGCAAAGGAAACGGGATTGTAAACTTCCGGTTGCCACATCCAGCCGGACGTTCGGGCGACTACCGTGAGATTGAATAGCGAAACCCAGGGATTGAAGGTCAACAGATAAACCACCAGCGCCACCGCTGCCAGCAACCACGGCAATAAACGCGGAACAAAATATCTCCGCGGGTCCGTTTGCGCGTCCATCGTCATCGGGTCTGTTCAGTTGAACTCATGTCAGGCGGCTTGGCAAGCCTTTCTCCTGTGCGCAAATCCGCCACACATTCGACATGCTGGGTTTGGGGAAACATATCCAGCGGTTGCACGTGCACCAAATCAAAGACGCCTTCGGCACATAGAATGTTCAAATCCCGGGCCATCGTTGCCGGATGGCACGAGATGTAAATGAGTTGTGTCGGCCTGGCTTCGCACAACATTTTCAGTGTCCGCGGCGGACAACCCTTGCGTGGCGGATCCAGCAGAATCGTCGTGGCTGGCGGCGGGAATTGTTTCCATAACTCCGGCAAAACATCCTCCACCTTCTTCGCAACGAATTCCCCCTTGATGATTTTGCGCGCCGCGGCGTTGCGTCGCGCCGATTTGATCGCGCGCAGGTCGTATTCCACTCCGACGAACGATTCAATCGCGTCCGCCAGCTCAATTCCGAAAAAGCCAACGCCACAATACAAATCCACCAAATGCCGCGCGCCACCGGCAGACACAAATCCGCGCACCGTTTCCACCAGCTTCGGCAACAGGAAAAAATTGTTCTGGAAAAACGAATCCGAGGGAACGTCCCAATCCTTCGGTAGCGTGCGCAACACGACCTTCAACCCGCCACGCGGCGGCGGATGCGCGCGAACATGTCGGAGCTGTTCGTTCAGGACGGGCTCGGCGATTTTGCATTCCTCGACGTCCTCGACCAGGCCGCAGTCCCAGCGCACGAAGCCAATGTTCAATTTCTGTTCCGGTTTGTTCCACTGGCTGCGGACCATGATGCGGTTGCGATAACCAAACGGCTGCGGACAGGGAACCACCGGCGCGACCACGCCGGGCGGAAATTTTCCGACCCGCTCAAACAAATCTGCGATTTGCTTTTGTTTGAGCCGCAACTGGGTTGCGTATGCGATGTGTTGGTACTGGCAGCCGCCGCAGTGTCCAAAGTGACGGCACGCTGGCTCGGCCCGTTCCGGCGAGGGTTTTTCGACGCGCACCAGCTTCGCCCGCGCAAAATGTTTTTTCACCTCGATGATCTCGGCTTCAACGACTTCATCCACGAGCACGAACGGAACGAACACGACAAATTCGTTCACGCGTCCGACGCCTTCGCCGCCAAACGCAATGTCGTCAATGGTCAAACTCACCCGCTCGCCGATTTGAAATGGCACAAAAACAGGTTAAAAGGCTGAAGGCGGATGAAAAGGATATTTCCTGACGCCCTCACTTTTTTTCGAGGGCGGCGATGGCCGCTTCCATCTGCTCAAAATGAACGGCGGGATTGCCCGCGTCGGTGACATGAACGATTTTGCCGTCCAAACCAATGAGGAAACTGACGCGGTGCGCGAGGCTGAGGTGGTCCATCCGCACGCCGTAAAGGTCCACAATCTTTCCATCAGGATCGGCGAGCAGGGGAAAATTCAGTTTGTATTTGGCGATGAATTCCTGGTGGCTTTTGGCGGAATCGAAACTGACGCCCACGACCTCGACGTTGTCTTTCGACAGGTCGCCCATCCGATCCCGAAAACCGCAGGCCTCCTTCGTGCAGCCGGACGTGAAATCCTTCGGGTAGAAATACAACAGCACGATTTTTTTGCCGATCAAATCGGCCAGTGCCACCGTTTTGCCGTCCTGGTCCTGGCCGCTGAAGAGTGGCGCCGTGTCGCCAACGTTGGGCCTCGGCGCCGCCTGAACCGGAACGGTCAACAGAACCAGACCAACAACCGCGGACGCAGCGATGAGATACATTTTCATGGCGTTTTTCCTTTGTGTTTAAGTTTGACGGAATTTTGCGGCAAACGTTCAGGTTTTACGCGGGGTTTGCGCCGGAAGCCATTCTGCCACCACAACCGCCAGACCATCCAAAACGCTTCACTGACGATGTGGCCGGCCATTTTCGATCGCCCTTCGGCGCGCTCGGTGAAAATGATCGGCACTTCGACGATTCTAAATCCCTGCCGCCAGAGCTTATGCGTCATTTCAATCTGAAAACTGTAATGGTTCGACCGGATTTCACCGAGCTTGACGGCTTGCAGGGTGCGGCGGCGGAAACATTTGTAGCCGCCCGTCGGGTCGGTGAATGGCATGCCGGTCACCAGGGCGACAAATTTTCCCGCGCACCGGCTCAGCATCAGCCGTTTGAGGGGCCAATTGATGACCCGGATCCCGCCGACGTAACGCGAACCCAGCACCAGATCGGCGTTTTGGGCAGCTTCGAGGAACACCGGCACATCGTCGGGATTGTGCGAGAGATCGCAGTCCATCTCAAAAATGAACTCATAGCCGCGCTCCAGCGCCCATTGGAATCCCGCGAGGTAGGCACGACCCAGGCCATTCTTTTCCTGCTGATGCAGGACATGAATTTCCGGATGTTTCGCCGCCAGATCATCAGCGATTTTGCCCGTGCCGTCGGGTGAATTGCCGTCGACCACGAGCACGTCCACGTTCACCACCAGGTTCAAAAGCCGTTGGGCCAGCCGGGACAGATTTTCCCGTTCGTTGTATGTCGGTATGACGATGAGCGTTGGATTCATGCTGGCAGACCCGCAGATGATTAACGCGAACCGCGCTGAAAACAAGTGAACACTTCGCTTGTAGCCATAGACACCACGCCGGTGTTTTTATTCAATTTTTCGGGAGCAACGGTTGGAGCGGGCATTGGTCGCAAAGCGGCGCGCGGGTCCGGCAGAAATGCTTGCCCACCATCACCAGTTGCGCATGATAATCCTGCCAGTAATCCAGCCGCGCCGCATTGGCTTTTTGATTCAACGCCGCCTCGCAAAGCAATTTCAATGCATCGTAATCACCCGCTTTCGAATTTCCGACTTCTGTCTTCCGTCCTCGGTCCCCTGTCTCTGGACTCCAGTTGTGCCTTTGAAATATCCGTTTTGTGTAGGCGTCAATCACAAAACTGTGATGCCCGCCGGCATAGAGCAACATGCTGTCGGCCGTCTCCGGCCCGATGCCGTTGACCGCCAGCAATCGCGCGCGAACGACGGAAGTCTCGCCGGCAAACAAGCGCTTTAAATCGCCGCCAAAATCCTCCACCAGCACGCGCAAGAACGATCGCAAGCGTCGCGCCTTCACATTGAAATAACCGGCGGGACGGATCAACTCCGCCAGCTTCGACTCCGGCAGTGCAAACAGCTTTTTGGTTTCCAGCACCCGGGCGGCCTGGAGGTTGGCAATCGCCCGCTCGACATTCGTCCAGGCGGTGTTCTGCGTCAGAATCGCGCCGACGCAGACTTCGAACGGCGTTTCTCCGGGCCACCAGTGCAGATGGCCGAACTGCGCCCGCATCAGCTTGTAGGCGCGGCGCAAATTCCTTTGAACTTTCCGGAAGGCCATTTCTGAAGGATTAATGCAAAGGCACGGAGCTGCAAAGTAAAAGCGGAAATTGAGAACGGGAGAGGGCACATCTTGAAACTTTTTTTTGGGAACAGGCGGCTGGAAGCCGGCTGAACCCGCAGCCTGCATGGCCTCGCCATGTAGCGCAGGCTTCCAGCCTGCGAGTTCTGGCATCTTCCAGATGCCAGCTTCCACCAGAACCGGACCAACGAAGAAGAGTGTCAAGATGCAGGTAATGGAAGATGATTCCAACCACGGCGCATTGCCGTTTTTCACCCTCCTTCCTCGTTTTGTTTCTTTGCGCCTTTGCGTCTTTGCGTTAAAAATGGAGCGCATGTTCGCTTCCTTGCTGACTGACTTTACCCAGTGGAATTATCTGATCAGCAGCCCGATTTGGCTGGCATTCGCGGTCTTTCAAATCTGGATGTTCATTGACGCCATCCGGCGGCAGGAATGGTTCTGGGCCGTGTTCATTTTTATTTTCCCGGTGCTCAACGCCGTGCTCTATTTCTTCCTCGTCTATCGCGCCGCGGCGACGTCCAGCACACGCGGTTTCGAACTGCCCGGCGCGCAAAGCCGCAAACGCATCAAGGAGCTCCAGGCGCAAATCCATCATTTGGACAATGCCTATCACCATTTCCAGCTGGGCGACCTTTATTTCCACCGCGGCAAACTGGCCGAGGCGGAAAAATGCTACCGTGCCGCACTGGAACGCGACCCCAACGACATTGACGCCCGCGCCCATCTCGGCCAATGCCTGCTCCGATTGAAGCGCCCTGCCGAAGCGCGCCCGCTGCTCGAAGGCGTCATGAAGGAAAAGCCCGAACACGATTACGGGTACACCATGATGGCGCTGGCGGAAACGCTGACCGCCCTGGGCGAAACCGACAATGCGCTGCTTTATTGGCAGCACATGACGCAGAACCATTCCTACCCGCGCGCCAAAGTGCAACTTGCCGAACTTTACCTCGC
>DATEGR010000515.1:0-7821 GCA_035279985.1 Verrucomicrobiia bacterium | reverse complement strand
CGGAGGGCGCAGGCGCGGCCGGTTCTTTGTTTTCCAGACTCATAAAAATCGTGCGGCAGCGTAACAAAGGGCTTGGCGGATGTCCATGGACTAGCCAACAATGCGGCGCGCTTCGAAGGAATGGACAGCATCGAAACCGTCATCTGCCTGCTTCTGTTGTTCATGGCCATGCCGGACTTGTGCCGCAAGCTCGGCCGGCCGGCCATGGCCAATGCGTTCTTTGTCATCTTCGGCATGGGCCTGGGTTTGCTGGCGTTGCCGGAGGTGGCCACGATGATCCAACAGGCCGGCGAAGTCGGGTTCATGCTGGTGCTGTTCGAGGTCGGACTGGAAATTGACCTGCCCAGCTTCAGGGAATTCCTGCCGCCGCTGCGCTTTGCGGCGGGCTGGTGGCTCGTGCAGTATCCGGTGGTGTTGGCGTTGGCCACCGTCGCGGGACTGTCATTGCCACAAGCCCTGCTGGCGGCGGCGGGTCTGACGGGTTGCGGGATCAGCGTGACGTTCATGGGATGGAAACATTATCCGGGACTTTCGGAACCCGTGCGCGCGTTTGTGCTGCAAATCATCGTGGCTTTGGAAGTCATGGCGATGGTGATCCTCACCGTCGGCGCGGTGGCGTTGAAAAGCGGCTTCGGCTGGTTGATTCTGGCCCAGCTGGCCGGCATGGCGGTCATGGTGTTTTTAATCAGCCGGTTTGCGTCGCGCCTGGTCAAATTGTTCCAGTTGATCATCGAAAAGACGACGCACTGGCGGGTGCACTTTCTGGTCCTGCTGGTACTGATCATTTGCGCGATCGGTGAACGAATCGGCCTTTCCGCCCCCCGGACCGCCTTCTTCCTCGGTCTGTTCATGAGCCGGGCGGAATTCCAGCATCGCAGCATCGAGGAAATCATTGCGCCCATCAGCCGGCGGTTCCTGATCCCCATCTTCTTCGTTTCGCTGGGGTTGACGATCAACGTGCAACTGCTGTTTTCCTACATGGCGTTGCTGGCGTTGTGCGGCGTGTTTGTGCTGATCGGCTTCCGTGACATGCTCCACCGCCGCTGGTTCAAAACCGGCGGCGACCGGGACACTTACCTGTTGTTCTGTCCGAACCTCAGCATGGTGGCGGTGGCGGCCACGGCGTTGTTGGCGGCGGGCGCCCGCGACGCCGCCACCTGGACGGTGTTGAGCGGATTGTTTCTAACCGTGGCGGCCGTAAGTTTGCAGCCGCGGGTCCGGAATGAAGAAGTCAAATTGCAACCCGCCTTCCCGGAAGGGAAGGATTAAACGCGCAAAATGCACCGTTTTTACGACGGCAAAACCGGTTCCTGGCCGGCCGTTTTTACCAGAGGGAGAGATCGCGGAACGAAAGCATGCGACTGGCATCAAACCCGGTCAGCGCCATCCAGAACGCCAGAACGCCGGCGCTGAAGAGGCTGGCCCCCAGGACCAGCAGAATGATGGACAGCCGACGCTTGCGTTGATCACGCGCCAGATGCGGGAACAACAGCTTGCTGCCGTGTTTAAAAATATATTCAGTCATAACTTCAAGGTGTTGATTTTCCGGCCATCCGGACCGGTCGGTTCCAATACACGAAGTTAGCACGCGTTATGCCGGAAAATCTCAGGGCGGAGCTGCCCTTTCGGGCAGTGGATCAGTTTCCAATCATTGCCGAATTCCTTGATACGGAACCGGTAAACGCACTCGATGAGACGTGATGTGAAGATTTATTGCGCGAGGGTTTTATTCTTCGCGCGGGATTCCTCGGCGAGCTTCTTTTTGAAATCCGCCAGCGCCTTTTGCAACCGCTCGTCGCCGACGGCCAGGATTTGCACCGCCAGCAGTCCGGCGTTTTTGGCCGCGCCGATGCCGACCGTGGCGACCGGTACGCCGGGCGGCATTTGCACGATGGACAGCAACGAGTCGAGGCCCTTCAACGATTTGCTTTCAATCGGCACGCCGATGACGGGCAGGATGGTGAACGCGGCGGTCACACCCGGCAGATGCGCCGCACCGCCCGCGCCGGCGATGATGACGCGCAGACCGCGTTCGCCCGCGCTGCCGGCATATTGCTCCAGGTCCTTGGGCGTCCGGTGCGCGGAAATGACCTTCGCTTCGCTGCCGACACCGAATTCGGTCAGCGCATCAGCGGCGGCTTTCATGGTTGGCCAGTCGGAATCGCTGCCCATCAGGATGCCGACCAGCGGTTGGGAAGATTTCGTCGTGCTCATGTGGGCAAAATTGAGCGAAGAAATCGTGCGATTGGCAAGAAACAAAGTTAAGCCTTTGAAATTATTCTTTGCGTCTTGGCGGCAGCGCGTCTTTGCGTTAAAAGTTCGGGCGTAATCCGTCATGACGACCGCCAACAAAGTCACGATTCTGCGCATTTTGCTGATTCCCTTTTTTGTCGTCGAATTGATTTATTATCTCCAGACCGGCAATGAAATCCACCGGCTGCTGGCGCTCCTTTCGTTCGCCGTCACGGCGATCCTGGACGGTGTGGACGGCTACATCGCCCGACGCTACAACCAGAAAAGCGAACTCGGCGCCATTCTCGATCCGCTGGCGGACAAGTTTCTACTTGTCTCGGCCATCGTTACGTTGAGTTTTAATCGCAGCCCGTATCTCGTTCAGATTCCGCTCTGGCTCACCGGCACCGTGCTCGGACGCGATGTCCTCCTGCTCATTGGCATCGCCGTCATCCGGCTCACCGTCGGCAAAGTTACCGTGCGCCCGCGCATCATCGGCAAGGTGGCCACGGTCTTCCAGATGGCCGTCGTGGTTTGGATTTTACTGGGCTGGGACCGCGATTTGAATGTGCGTTGGTTCGGGGTCTGGACCATTGGCGCCGCGGCGTTTACCGGCATCTCCGGTTTGCTTTATGTGTGGGACGGCGTGAAACAGCTCGGCGCGCATCCGGCCAGTTCGCCGACCGAAAGAAAAACATGAGAGCATGATGCTGAAATGTCAAACGGGGCTCGACGCGGTTTCACGTTTCACGTATTACGTTTCACGTATTACGTTTCACGAGATTATGGCAAAGGAAATTCAACTGAAGCTCAAGGAAGGCGCCGCCGCGCCTGATTTTTCGGCCGCCACCAATGGCGGTGGAATAGTTTCACTCGCCGATTTCAAGGGCAAAAACGTCATTCTCTATTTTTATCCGAGGGACGATACGCCCGGATGCACGAAGGAGGCGTGCGCGTTCCGTGACCGGTTTGCCGAACTCAAAAAACGCGGCGCCATCGTGCTGGGCGTCAGCACCGATCCGGTAAAGTCGCACGACAAGTTTGTGGAAAAATTCAAGCTTCCGTTCACGTTGCTGGCGGACGAGGACAAACGGATGGTCACGGCTTACGGTGTATGGGGCGAGAAAAGCTTCATGGGCCGAAAATACCTGGGCACGCACCGCGTGACGTTCCTCATCGGTCCGGACGGCCGCATCCGGAAAATATGGCCGCAGGTCAAGCCGGACGAGCACGTGGCGGAGGTGCTCGCAGCTTTGTAAAACCCCGTCCCCTTACGGTTCAAGAGCTTGCCTGGGTCATTTTGACAATTATTGTCGATTGCCTGCCAATTTCCGGTTAGCGACGCGTTCCCGGCATGTGCCACAGTTGTAGCATGATGACAGGCAGCCGGATTCTGCGAAACCGGGTTCCCGCCGGGGCCACGGCACGGCTGGATCGCAGGCACGCGGAGCCGGTGTCGGCCGAGCGGAACCTGGAGAACTGGTTACATCAGATCGCCGGGAGAATCCGTCTGGCCATCCGCCGGCGAATCCCCGTCGGTTTTGAGGATGACACCGGATTTCATCTGGGTGTGCAACCGATCGGTGAAGATCATCGCATGGCCTGGGAGCGGGCGAGCCTCTTTGTGGAAGAAAAATCGTTTTGATCCGGGCGCACAGCCGTTTGTTCAGCGGACACCTCCTGTCCCACCTCCTTGGCGGCTGTGACCCGGATCGCTTTGTTAAAATCCCCGTTTGACACGCGCGCGTTAAATTCTCAAACTTCGTCGCAACAAGAGAAAGTTAAACTCAAAACTAAAAAAGATTATGGCAATATCCATCGGCACCAAGGCTCCCGATTTCACCTTGAAATCCAAACAGGCGTCCGGGCTCGTGGACGTGAAGCTCAGCAACAATCTGGGCAAGAAAAACACCGTGCTGCTGTTTTTCCCGGCGGCGTTCACCAGCGTTTGCACCGCGGAACTTTGCGACATCAGCGCCGGACTCGGCGCTTATGCCGGCCTCAACGCCGATGTCATCGGCATCAGCGTGGACACGCCGTTCGCGCAGGAGGCGTGGGCGCAGAAGGAAAAGATCGGCATCACGCTGGCCAGCGATTTGAACAAGACGACCATCAAGTCTTACAACGTGGTGTTCCCGATGCTGGCCGGCATTGGCGACACGGCGGCGCGCGCGGCGTTTGTGATTGATAAAAACGGCATCATCCAATACAGCGAGCAAACGCCGACGCCAAAGGACTTGCCGAACTTCGAGGCCGTCAAGGCCGCGCTGGCGAAGTTGAAATAGAGTTGTCCTCCGAAGGAAGCGAGGGGACGGAAAAACTGGCAGCCTGACTATGGGTCAGGTCGCGAGATTTCATCGTTCAACGCGGGCCTCTTCTCCGCGATCAAAATCAATTCTGCACCGCCAGGTTCCGGCTGCCACGAACAGTCTTGATGCACGCTTTCACGGCCTGGCGGGCGGCTGGTGAAGGAACGACAGCCCCGTGTCAAGGCCCCAACAAGGCGCGATAGAAGAGGGAAGGATACGGCAAAGAGTTGGTATCAGCCCAGAAGCAGGGCAATGATGGCGATGTATTCGTAATCACCGGTGTCCATGAAGTCAGGTTTGTCGAGACCTCGATGGTATAGTCCGGCCCGGTATCGCCGTTGATCCAAAATCCAGGCTGGCCGTTGGTGAGGGATGCGGCGCTTAGCGAAGGAGCAGCGGGCCGATTCACCGTTAGATTAAAGCTTTGAGTGGCGGTGAGCGGCGGCAATTCGTTGTCGGAAACCACCACCGAGACAGTTTGGGTTGAAGGCGATTGGGCCATGGCCGGCCGCCAACGGAAGACACCGCTGCCGGGATCGATGGAAGCGCCGGCCGGCGGATTGGACAGACTGAACGTCAGGGGCAGAGGCGGAACATTCGGATCGCTGGCGAGATTCGTGAACAGGAGCGTTCTCCCGGCAAGGATGGTTTGGTCGGGAACCGCCGCCAATACGGGCGGCTGATTGGTTGGCACCACTGTTCCATAGACTTGAAATTCCCAAAGGGAATAACCATAAGTGGTCGCCCGCTTCGTCGCATACATCCGCACATAACGACCCGTTCCCGATAACCCGGTCAAATCCTGTACGCCACCAGGCCCCGTGGTCGTGCTGTAAATCGGGGTCCAGGTCGCGGCATCCGGGGAAACCTGAATTTGAAAACTCGTCGCGTAAGCCGCCTCCCAGTAGAGTTCCACCTCGGTGATGTTGCAGGTTGCCCCCAAATCCACATAAATCCATTGCGGAATATTAGTCCAAACGGAAGCCCAGCGGGTCGCGAGATTGCCATCCACGGCATAGATTGCGGGACAATAGGGACTACTGGCTTGATACGAACTCGCTGAGACCGGTTGGTTCAACGCCAGATTTGCATGCGAAAACACCGGGGTGGCGCTGACTTCAAGGGAATTTAAACTTCCATTGACTCCATTGGTCGCCGACACCACGTAGTAGTAGGTCGTGCCGTTGATCAAACCGGTGTTGGTGCAGCTGGTGGTTGTCGGAGTTGCGATGCTGGTGTAAGGCCCTCCCTGGTTCGTCGAGCTTTGGACATTATAACTGGTTGCGCCGGTGGCCGGGGACCAACTCAAAGCCACCTGGGTATTGCCCGCCGTCGCGCTCACTCCGGTCGGAACCGCCACCGGGCCATTGACGGTCTGAAATTGCATCCAGTTGAAATGTTGACCGCTGGCGGAAAGCACCACCTCGAGAGTTTGCGTGCCGGCCGGCAAAGTAACGGTGGTCGAAACGGTTGACCAACTGGCTGTCGGAACATTGGCTGTTCCCAGCAGCGTGCCGCCTTCATAGACGCTGATCGGACCGGTAGCGCCGCTGACCCGAAAGTTCAAAGGATAGCTTCCGGCGGTATCAACCTGGATATTATAGTTCAAGCTTGCCCCGGCGGCCGCGGAGATCATGTCGGCCAGCCCGTTGGTATCCGTCGTCGGCGCGATGTTCATCTGGTTCATGGTGACATATCGCGCCGCCTGAAGCTGCCCGGGGATGCGATAAAAAAGGTTTGTCTCATGCACCGGCATCTGGACGTAGGCCTGGCCCGCGGCGGTCAGGACGCCGGAAGTGCTGAGCAGGCTGTCATAGGGATCTCCGTTGATCCGGGACATAAACCAGGAGTAACCTTCAATCCAAGGCGTGCGTTCGCAATAATCCACCGAGGGTATCAGGTTGGCGAGAACCTGGGCAGAGCTTGAAATACCGCCGCTGATGCCGCTCGGATTGAACTCGGTCACCCAGACGGTTTGAGTGGAGAAATCCGTATGCATGAGGCCTGTCCAGTAGGTAAGGTCACCGGAGCCGGCATAGCTATGGGTTGCCATGCCTGTTGGCCGCGTCGAACCGCAGTAGTAAAGAAATGCGGCAAGGAATGGTTCCTGGGTGGTATAGGTGACAACTGCCATTTGGATGGGGTCATACGCGGTAATACTTTGGTTTGCGGCGGTGCCGGTCGCCATGTGCGGGGCGATCACTGGAATGTTATAGGAATCGCAAATCGCTTTGACTTGTAAAAAGGCGGTTGCCGTGGCGGCGGGCGTCATGAAGGCCTGCCCGTTAAGATTTGGCTCATTGATGGCAAATACCCTCCACGGCCGGTTTCCGGCCGCGAG
The DNA here is from genome assembly GCA_035279985.1 of Verrucomicrobiia bacterium. GTDB lineage: Bacteria > Verrucomicrobiota > Verrucomicrobiia > Limisphaerales > UBA11358 > UBA11358. The sequence goes on along the minus strand of DATEGR010000515.1, from coordinate 939 downwards.
ATAACTACTAATGGCGCTTTGATAACCTGAATAATCGCTCCAGACCATGGGGATGTAGCTCATCGCCGCACCGGACGGCACGGTCCAGTTGTTTATACCCCAATCGTAAAACCACGAGACACCCGGGGCCAGAGCCTGGAAGTCGGCAGCCGACATGTTGGAATTGACAGCGATGCCTCGCTTCCGGCTCTGAACCGGCGCGTCACAATTCACGATTTGAACTTGAGCCAGGAGATCGCCCGCGATAAACAATCCCATCAACAGAGGTAAAATTTGCGCTGTAATACAGTTAGCCCTCGGGACGGTCCTCTCAACCCGATTAATCTTGCGCATAAAGAGAGGTGGATTGAGCACTCCGGTGAAAAGTCTTTTGAACATAACAGCTTGCAAATGGAATGAAACCCGAGCTTAAATTTGCAGTAAATTATACTACGCCGATAACGACTTGTAAAACATTTATTTACAAAATCTCCCAACAACCTGCTTTCCAAGGATCGTCGCTGTTTAAATCAGTCACCTGAACGCCGAAGGACATGACGAACTTCGAATCCGTCAAGGCCGCACTGGCAAATTTGAAGTAAGTCCGCCCGCTGCGTTTGGCGGCGATCGGTTGGGTCTTGCTTTTGCCCCATTTTATCAGGCTCCGGAGTGCGGACAGCTTTGTCCGCGTGTTCCTCCCCCGAATCGGTATCTTGCGGACAAAGCCGTCCGCGCTCCGCGCAATATCTACATTTGTAGAGAAAAGGCTTGACATTCTCTACGAGTGTAAAGAATATCACCGCCATGTCCAAGCCAACCGTGGAATTGACCGAGTCCGAATGGTCCATCATCAAGGCCGTTTGGGAGAATGAGCCCTGCACAGCGCCCGCCATTCAGGAAAAATTGCTTCAGCCGACCGGTTGGACCTATTCCACGGTCCGCACCCTGATGGACCGCATG
>DATEGR010000514.1:0-6879 GCA_035279985.1 Verrucomicrobiia bacterium | reverse complement strand
GCGTTCCGTGGCCAGCACGTGCAACCCGCCCAATTCGGCCACGCCCGGACCCAGTTTGATGTCCGTGCCGCGGCCGGCCATGTTCGTGGCAATCGTGATGGCACCGCGCTGGCCGGCCCGCGCGATGATTTCGGCTTCCTGCTGGTGGTATTTCGCGTTGAGGACGGAGTGAATCAACCCGTCACGCTTCAACATCCGCGACAGCATTTCGCTGGTTTCCACGCTGACGGTGCCGACCAGAATCGGGCGGCCCTGCGTGTGCAGCTCCTTGATTTCCGCGACCACGGCGTTGAACTTTTCGCGTCTGGTTTTATAAACCGAATCGTGCTTGTCCTTGCGGATGTTTGGCTGGTTGGTCGGAATCGTGAGCACACCGAGTTTGTAAATGTCCAGAAATTCCGTTGCCTCGGTTTCCGCCGTGCCGGTCATACCCGCGAGTTTTTGGTAAAGGCGGAAATAATTCTGAATCGTGATGGTCGCCAGTGTCTGGGTTTCGTGCTCGATTTCGACACCTTCCTTGGCCTCCACGGCCTGGTGCAAGCCGTCGCTCCAACGCCGGCCGCTCATGAGCCGGCCGGTGTGTTGGTCCACAATGATGACCTTGTTCTCCTGCACGACGTATTCCACGTCCTTCTGGTAAAGGCTGTACGCCTTGAGCAATTGCGAGATGGAGTGGATTTTTTGGGCCTTGGTCTCGAAATCCTGCTGCAATTTGGTCTTGGCCTCCATGCGTTTGCGCGGGTCGGCCTCCGGGCCCACGTCAATGTCGTGCAACAAAGTCGTCAAGTCAGGCAATACAAAAGCTTCTGGATCCTGGGGGCTGATGGCGTTGCGGCCTTTTTCGGTAAGGTCGGCGTCGTGGCTCTTCTCGTCAATGGCGAACAGCAATTCCTCTTTTTCCCGGTAAAGATCCACCTTCTTCTGGTCCTTGTGCAAATCCAGCTCGGCCTGGTTCATCAGCCGCAGGTTGTCGGGGTTTTCCAGAAGTTTCATCAGACCCTCGGATTTCGGCTGGCCGGTTTTGACCCGGAACAACAGCCGCCCGATTTCATTTTCCAGCGCGGCGCCGTCCTGTACGTTTGAGCCGTCCGCCGGATTCAACTTCTTCATCAACGACTCCGCGTCGGACAAGAACCGGCCGCACAGCCGTTCCTGCGCGCGGACCAGCGACTCGACCGTCGGTCGCCATTGCGCGTATTGCTCGTCAAAAGTGTGCAGGGACGGGCCGCTGATGATGAGCGGCGTGCGCGCCTCGTCGATCAGAATCGAGTCGACTTCGTCCACAATGGCGTAGTGATGCCCGCGCTGGACCTGGTCTTCCTTGCGGACCGCCATACCGTTGTCGCGAAGATAATCGAAACCGAATTCGGCGTTCGTGCCATAGGCGATGTCGCAATAATACTGCTCGCGGCGGACTTGCGGCGTCTGGTCGTGCAGGATGCAGCCGACGGTGAGGCCGAGAAATTTATAAATCGCGCCCATCCATTCGGAGTCGCGGGCGGCCAGGTAATCGTTCACCGTCACCACATGAACGCCGCGCCCGGTGAGGGCATTGAGATAAATCGGCATGGTGGCAACGAGTGTTTTACCTTCGCCGGTGGCCATTTCGGCGATCTTACCCCGGTGCAACGCGATTCCGCCGATGAGTTGCACATCAAATGGAATCATTTCCCAGACGACCGGGTGCCCCCGAACCACCACCTCTGATTTGCGCTCGGTCAGCCGGCGACAGGTGTTTTTGACGACGGCGAAGGCTTCGGGCAAAATTTCGTCGAGCGCATCCGCCAGTTCCTGCCGGTCCGGAATTTGGGCCAGGCGCGCCTTCCAATCCGCGGTTTTCTGGCGTATCTCGTCGTCGGAAAGCTTCTGGAGGCCGGCCTCCAATTCGTTGATTTGGTGGACGATCGGCCAGAATTTTTTCAGTTCGCGGTCATTCCTCGACCCGAAGATCATTTTTATGAACCCAATCATGACAATGTGCGAAAATAGCAGGGGAAACGCTACGCGAGGAATCGCCCATCGTCAAAATGAATCGGCGGCGGAAGGGGCGGTCTAATTTCCGGCTTGCGTTGGAACGGGTTAACTTACAGGCTCGGCGTTCAAGATTGACGGTGTAATTTTTAATGAGCAATTCAACAGAACTCAAAGGGCAAATCAAACGCATGCTGGTGGAAAACCTCATGCTTCAGAACCCGGCCGATGAAATCAAAGACGACCAGCCGCTCTTTGGCCCCGGCGGCCTGGGGTTGGATTCCGTGGATGCGCTTCAGGTGGTGGTCGCACTCGATAAAAATTACGGCCTGAAAATTCCCGACCCGGAAACCGCGCGAAAGGTCATTCACAGCGTCAATACCATCGTCGCCGCTGTGGAGCAGCATCAAACTGAAGCCTCCCTAAAACAGTAGCGGCGCCCGGTGAGCGCCGCACGTGGTTATTGTTTCCCCGCAAACCGACGGCGGTCGCTGGGCGCCGCGATCATGGCTTTTGAATCAATATGCCGTCGACCCGCGTTGCCAATCGTACCCTTGCCCAAGGCATTTACAGCCATCCCATGATTTCACGCTCGGCCTGCAACCAGTCGTCCAGTTCGTGTCCTGGTTCGCAGCCGCGGGCGAGATAAATTTCGTGTGCGCGGGTTTCGATCTGTTCGCGGAGAGAAGTGGCTTCGAATATGCCGTTCGTCCTCCGATTTTGCGATTTCTTTTCGTTCTTTTTGCTGGTCGTTTGCATTTTTTGTCCTTCGCTCAGGGGTTAAGGTGTTGTTGTAAAAAGTCGCTACAGCTGGAAAGTTTTCAGCACCTTTCGTGCCGTGGCGGATAACATTTGAAGGGAGTCAAAAGCCTCTGATTTGAGGGTTCTTGCAGTTCAGGAACTCCTGGAATTCAGACTTTCGAAGCATCTCCCAGGTGGCTGTTCTCCGCCAAAGAATACAAAAGGAAACAGGCGATTATTGGCACGGGTGGTGCTTTTCTTACGGGGTGAGAGACAGAATCGAGAGCTGTGCCTGCGCCGGGTCAAGAATCCGTGGACGAGTTACCGAGTCATACACTCGCCGCAGAGTTGGTGGGCCGAAATGCATTTAGAGCCATGATGAGTGTTAAAACCATTCTCTTTGTTGAAAATGACGCGGTTTCGCAAAGCCTGTACCAAAAACGGCTGGAGCGCGAAGGCTTTCACCTGGAATGCGCCCAGGACGGGCAGGTGGCCATTGATATTCTTTCTGATCACGCTCCCGACCTGGTCCTGCTCGACTTGATGCTGCCCAGGGTCAGCGGGGCCGACGTACTTAGATTCATGCACGCCGACCCGCGTCTGACTACCGTTCCCGTCATTATTTTCTCCAACGCGGCGATGACGGAGGTGCCGCCGGACAGTCCCCTGGCCCAAGGCACCAAGCGTTTGCTTAAAAGTGATTGCACGTTTCCCAAGCTGCTTGAAACCATTCAAGAGACCCTGGCCGCCGCCCCCGAACTGGTAGTGGTTGAAGCCGGTAAAGCTTCCTCAGCCAATAAACCGTCCTCGGTCAAGCCGGTTCCGACGTACAACGGCAACGGGGAAAGCAAAAGCGCGCACTCTCGTTCCATGTCGGCAACTGAACCTGAAGGCAAGGCCGCGAAAGAGCGCGCGGATTTTCTAAAAGAGGCCCAGGCGGTCATGCCGAAGGTTCGCGAACACAGCATGGGTTACATAAAGGCACCCGACTCGGAAGCGAGTAAGGCTCATTTATCCGGCCTTCACCAGCGCGTGCAACTGCTGAATAACACTGCGGCTCAAGCCGGTTGCGCCCGCGTTGCCATGTTGACGAGCGCCTTTGACGCGTTGCTTTCAGGGATTGTGGATAAGCCCTCGACGGTTACGCCATCGGTGCTGCAAACCATCGCCCAGGCGGTGGACTGTCTGGATGGCTTGTTGAAAAATACCGACGGTTATTCCGTGGGGCCGGCGTTCCAGGCCAAGGTATTGGTCGTGGACGATGACACCGTTTGCAATCATGTCAGCGTGACCTCGCTCAAGCGGGCCAATTTCGATACCGTTGGTGTCAAGGACCCTGCCGCAGCCCTGAGCCTGTTGGAGACCACTCAATTCGACCTGGTGGTCCTCGATGTCAACATGCCCGGCATGACCGGTTTCGATGTCTGTGAGAAGCTGCGCCGTTTGCCGCATTGCAAGAAAACCCCGGTCATTTTTGTCACGGCCTTCAGTAACTTCGACAACCGCAAACAAAGCGTGCTCAGCGGCGGCAATGATTTCGTCTCCAAACCGGTTTCTCCGGTCGAACTGGCGCTGAAGGTAAGCGTCAATTTGATCAAGGCAAGAGTACAAGGCACTCAAGTTCCACAATTGGAAGCTCCGGCTGTCGCGGCCAACGGTTCCTCGCACCCCCCTGCCTCTACCGCCAAAGCGGATCGACAAGTTACCCCCGAGGCACCTTCTCCGGAACCACTCTCGCGATTGGCACCTCAGCCCAGGCCGAATGCCCGAAACGCCAGGACGGGGGGACCACTTCCGGAGATACCGCCCGAACCCGAGTCACGCCCTGCCAGTGCTCCTGAACCCACCCGCCCGCCGAAGGCTGCCACCCCAACCAGCCCGCAGGGCAATGGTGGAGCGCAAAGCGCGGAAATTCACGAACGCCTGCGCCAGGGCACCGCGGCCCTGGAACACGCCCGGTCCAATTTGGAACAGGAATCGGCGGAACGAACGCGCATCGAATCACAATGGCGCGACCAATTGAATGCCGCCAAGGCACTGATCGGACAGACCGAAACGGTTCTCAAGGAAAGGGAGGCGCAGTGCACCCAGTTGGAAGAGGAATTGGCCGGTTTGCGAAAAGTGCGGGATGAACTCCAGGGCAAACTCGCGGCCGAACAGCAAGCGATGGCAAAGTCCCAACAGGAAATCAAAGCTTTCCAGGAACGCCAGGGTCAGAGTGCCGCGGAATTGGCACGCACCAAAACCGCCTTGGAACAGCAGTTGGCGGAGCGGACACGTTTGGAATCGGAGTGGCGCGAGCAACTGAATACGGCGAAGGCGGCAGCCAGCCAGACGGGAAGCGCCCTGAAGGAAAAAGAGGCCCGGTGCGGCCAGTTGGAAAAGGAATTGGTTGGACTGCAACAAACACGCGACGAACTTCAGAACAAGTTCGCCACCGGGCAAAAGACGGCGGAGAAGCTGCAACTGGAAATCAAGGAACTCCAGGCTGGTTTGGGAAAGCAAACGGCGGAACGAATGCGCCTGGAATCGGAATGGCGCGAGCAGTTAAATGCAGCGAAGATGGCGGCTGGCCAGACGGAAACCGCGCTCAAGGAAAAAGAAGCCCGCTGCGGCCAGTTGGAAAAAGAATTGACCGAATTGCGTCAGGTGCGCGATGAACTCCAGGGCAAATTTGCAGCCGAGCAACAGGCCGGTGCCAAATTCCAGCAGGCGATTAAGGAGCTTCAGGAACATTTGCGCCAGGGCGGTGCAGACCTGGAACGCGCCAAGGCCGGCCTGGAACAGGAATCGGCCAAACGAGTGCGTTTGGAATCGGACCTTAAAGCCATGTCGGACGCCAGGGAAGCATTGAATTTGGAATTGCGCAGCTTGCGCGACAGGCAAAAGAAATCGGTTGAAGGTTTGCGCGAAAATATGCATCACTTACAGGCGAGGCTGGAGGAGATTGAAACCTTGGGTGGCAATCTTGGCGAAGCTGCCAACCGGAAAACCTGATTACGCTGAACAAATCCTGCTTTTCTTCGCGCGAACCGGAAACCGAACCTGTCACGGTCAATACCTTGGTTCGAAAACCATTGCGAACAAGCTTGCCAGCAGCCCGCATTCGTGTGAAATACATGCCCGATGGAACATGGTGGACGATTCGTCTTGAAGCCAAATCCTTGGTAACCAACGATGTCCCCGTAGCTCAAATGGATAGAGCAGCGGTTTCCTAAACCGCGTATCCCAGTTCAATTCCGGGCGGGGACGCCATTTTATCATGCTTGGTAGCAAAATGGCGCCTTACTTGAATTCTTTTGCTGGCAACTGGTCGAATTAAACGGGTTTATATGTTATGGTGCAGACAACAACCAGGCCTTTACATGAAAAATCCAATTTCAGTTAAATTCCTTTTTGGTTCAGCAATCCTGGCGTGGGCCTTGATGGGAGGTAATCCAGTACAAAATTCCAACGCTCAGACACAACCCGACCCACAGCCGAACGCCGATCTTGCTGCCACTTCCCCGGACAACACATCAATGGCCGGTACCTTGCCACCGGACATTGACCCCAACGGCGCGCTCGCACAAGTCATCCACCTGATACAGGCCGGTGTCGAACAAAGCGTGATTTTGTCGTACATCGGCAACTCCCTGAATCCGTTCAACCTCGATGCGGACCAAATTATCTACCTGAACGACCTTGGGGTGTCGACCGAAGTGGTCAACGCCATGCAGCAGCGCGACCAGCAACTACAACAAATGGGTGTGACGACGGGCGCCGCGGCCACGCCGCCGCCCGAAACAACGGAAACCACGACGACGCAACCGACGGAAGTGACGGTGAATTATTTTTACGACAACCTCGCGCCGTATGGCGGCTGGGTGAATTTCCAGGGTTACGGCTGGTGCTGGCGGCCAACGATTGTCGTTTACAACGCCGGTTGGCAACCCTATTGCGACAACGGACATTGGGTTTATACCGATTGCGGTTGGTATTGGGTTTCAGGCTATTCCTGGGGTTGGGCGACATTTCACTACGGTCGCTGGTTTCATCATCCGCGCTATGGCTGGTGCTGGCGCCCGGACACGACCTGGGCGCCATCCTGGGTACTCTGGCGCCATGACCGGGATTACTGCGGCTGGGCGCCATTGCCGCCCCATGCGGTTTATCAATCGGGGGTTG
>DATEGR010000513.1:0-6058 GCA_035279985.1 Verrucomicrobiia bacterium | reverse complement strand
CCCAGGGTGCGCCCGCATGCTTGATGGATGACAACGGCGACGCACCGGTGCCGCCGTCGTGGCCGGAAATCAATACCACGTCCGCGTGTGCCTTCGCGACACCGGCGGCAACCGTGCCGACGCCGATTTCGGCGACGAGCTTCACGCTCACGCGCGCATTGCGGTTTGAATTCTTCAAATCGTGAATCAGCTCCGCCAGATCCTCGATGGAATAAATATCGTGGTGCGGTGGCGGCGAGATGAGGCCGACCCCCGGCGTGGTGAACCGGGTCTTGGCAATCCACGGGTAAACCTTGCGGCCCGGCAATTCGCCACCTTCACCCGGCTTGGCGCCCTGGGCCATTTTGATCTGCAACTCACGCGCGTTGATGAGGTAATGGCTCGTCACGCCAAACCGGCCCGACGCAACCTGCTTGATGGCTGAATTCTTCGAATCGCCATTGGGTAGCCGGACATAACGGTCCGGGTCCTCGCCGCCTTCACCGGTGTTGGATTTGCCGCCCAGGCGGTTCATCGCCACCGCCAGTGCTTCGTGCGCCTCCTTCGAAATCGAGCCGTAGCTCATCGCCCCGGTCTTGAACCGTTTCACGATTTCTTCAACCGGTTCGACCTCCCCGATCGGGATGGGATTTTCCGCGAAGTTGAAATCGAGCAGGCCGCGCAAGGTGCAGAGGTTCGCCGCCTGCTGGTTGATTAATCCGGCATATTCACGGTAAATTTTCTCGCTGTTAAGGCGGCAGGCGGTTTGCAGTTTGTGAATCGTCTGCGGATTGAACAAATGATATTCGCCGTCCGAGCGCCACTGATACTGGCCGCCGGCATCCAGTCCCGACGAGTCAGGATTGACCGGCCGCTGTGGAAACGCGTGGCGATGCCGCGCCAGAACTTCCTCCGCGAGCACGTCCATTCCCACCCCTTGAATGCGTGACGGCGTCCAGGTGAAATACTTGTCCACCACGTTGCTGTTGAGGCCGACGGCTTCAAAGATTTGCGCCCCGCGGTAGCTTTGGATGGTCGAGATGCCCATTTTGGCCATCGTCTTGACCACGCCTTTCACCGCCGCCTTGATGTATTTCTTGATGGCGGTCGGGTGGTCGAGCTTGGGCAGCAACCCCCCGTGAATCATGTCGTCGAGCGTTTGAAACGCCAGGTAAGGATTGATGGCGCTGCAACCGTAGCCGATGAGCAGCGCGAAATGATGCACTTCGCGGGGTTCGCCGGATTCGAGCACCAGGCCGACTTTGCCGCGGGTTCCCGCCCGGATCAAATGATGGTGCAAGCCGGACACGGCCAGCAACGCGGGGATGGGCGCGTGCTGCGCGTCAATGCCGCGATCCGAGAGAATGATGATGTTTACGCCATCACCGATTACCTGATCGGCCATGGCGAACAACTTGTCGAGCGCGGACTCCAGACCCCGGGCACCATCGGCCGCCGGGAACAGGATCGGCAGGGTGGCACTCTTGAAAACCTTGCTCTCCACATGGCGCAATTTTTCCAGTTCTTCGTTTGTAAGCACCGGGTACTTCAGCTTGATCAACGCGCAACTTTGGGGTGTCGGCTGCAGCAGGCTGCCCCGCGGGCCAACCATGGTTTCCGTCGAAGTGATGATTTCCTCACGGATCGGATCAATGGGTGGGTTGGTGACCTGCGCGAAAAGCTGCTTGAAATAATTGTAAAGCAACTGCGGCTTGTTGGAGAGCACCGCCAGCGGCGTGTCGGTGCCCATCGAACCGAGCGGCTGCACGCCGTCGTTCGCCATCGGACCGATGATGAACCGCAAATCCTCGAAGGTGTAACCAAACGCCTGCTGCCGTTCCAGCACTGTCTCGTGGCCGGGTTCGGTCTGAAACCCCGGATCCGGCAGATTTTCGAGCAGCACATGATGTTCGCCCAGCCACTGTTGATACGGCTGCGCCCGGGCAAATTTATTCTTCAGTTCCTCGTCGGCCACGATGCGGCCCTGCTCAATGTCCACCAGGAACATGCGGCCCGGTTGCAGGCGCCCTTTTTGCAGCACCCGCTCCGGTTCGACCGGCAGCACGCCGGCTTCCGAGGCCATGATGACCAGGTCGTCCTTGGTGACATAATAACGCGACGGACGCAGCCCGTTCCGGTCGAGGCACGCGCCAATCACCTTGCCGTCCGTAAAGGCAATGGACGCCGGGCCGTCCCACGGCTCCATCAGGCACGAATGGAATTCATAGAACGCACGGCGTTCGGCATCCATGCTCTCGTGGTTTTCCCACGGCTCGGGAATCATCATCATCATCGCGTGCGGCAGTTCGCGGCCCGCCATGACGAGCAATTCGAGGCAATTGTCGAACATCGCCGAGTCGCTGCCGTCGGTGTTGATGACCGGGGCGATTTTTTTGATGTCATCGCCGAAAAGTTCGGAGGCGAAATTCGACTGGGCGGCGTGCATCCAGTTGATGTTGCCGCGCAGCGTGTTGATTTCGCCGTTGTGCGCGAGATAACGATAGGGATGCGCGCGGTTCCAGCTCGGAAAGGTGTTGGTGGAGAAGCGCGAATGCACGAGGGCCAGCGCCGATGCCAGCGCCGGATGCGACAAATCCGGATAGTATTCGGCCAGTTGCGCCGTCAACAACATGCCCTTGTACACGACCGTCTTGTAAGACAGGCTGGCGAGGTAGAAAAATTTGCCGCCTTTGACCTTGCCCGAGTAGCGAATGGCGTTTTCCACCCGCTTGCGAATGACATAGAGCTTCCGTTCAAACGTCATGTCGTCGGCGAGCTTCGCGCTGCGCGTGATGAACACCTGCCGCATGAACGGCTCGGACGCCCTGGCGGTGGCGCCCAGCGAGGCATTGTTTGTCGGCACCGTGCGCCAGCCGAGCACGCGCTGGCCTTCCTCGGCGACGATGTCGCCAAAAATCCGTTCGCACTCCGCGCGCTGCGCGGCGTCGTGCGGCAGGAACACCATGCCCACGCCGTATTCGCGGAACGAAGGCAGGGAAATCCTGGCTTCCTTCGCCGCCCCCTGCAAAAATTCATGCGGTGTTTGCATCAGGATGCCCGCGCCGTCGCCGGTGTTCACTTCGCAACCGCACGCGCCGCGGTGATCCAGATTGAGCAGGACCTGCAGCGCCTGCCGCACAATCGTATGGGATTTCTTTCCCTTCATGTTGACCACAAAGCCCACCCCGCAGGCCTCGTGTTCAAATTGAGGATCATAAAGCCCCTGTTTCGGCGGCGCGGAGATTTGCGCCGGCCGGTTGCTATTAGCTTTTGCTGTAAAACTTCGGGTCATCGTTTGGCGAATTAGCCATCGTTCACTCATTTTTTACTCAAATTTCGTCTTTAAGCAATAAATGTTTTCCACAAACCAGCCCCAATCTACACCCCACAAGGAAATTGTACATGGCCGTGGCCCGATAAAGCAAAACACCCGGTGCGCTTCTCGTAACCGGTTGCTTCGGGCGGGCCTCCCGCCGGAGGAAAGATATTCGCAAAAACGGGATAATACGTAAGGTGGTCCTGGCTTACTGCGCCACGACGCGCCAGAACTTCGGGCTGCCGGACGGCAACGGCAGTGAAACCACCTGCGGATCGTTGGTTTGCAGAAAAGACTGCGTCGTCAGCCAGTTGGTTGTGCTCAAGGAGGCGATTTGCTGGATTTGGTTGGTGTGGCCGACCGTACCGCTGATCTTAAGCAACAAATTGGTTGAGCCCAGGGCAAGGGAAAGGTGCGGCACACGCGGCGGCGTCACGCTCGCAGGATTGTCACTGAAATCCGGGATGCCGTTGGCGTTGGCGTCGTTCGTGTCATTGATGGAAAGCACCCAGAGTTGGTAATCCGGGCTGGCCGTGCTGGGATCGCCATCGGCGAAGTAAACGTAGCTGATGTAGTTGGTGGGCCACGTTGGATTGCCCCGGGAAAAGGTTTCGCTGTCGAAGCTGAGTGTTTGCGAGGAGGCATTGGTCCAGACGCCGGGCTGGTTGGTCAACGTGTTGAAAGGGTCGGTGGAGGATTTGGTAAAGACAATTGGCCCGCGCAGCGTGTTGGCGGAATTACCGGTCTGAGCCAGATTCACGGCAGCTGAAACCGTGTTGGAACCGGGCGTGTAAGTCAGCGGACCGGTATATTCAATCAGAGTGAACGGACAATTGTAAGTGCCCAAATCCCCGTAAGTATCATCAACAAAGTGGAGTTGGCACGTTCCGTTTGGGGCGCCGGCGGCCCGGCTCCAAGTCGCCGTGACAGTGCCCGAACTGAGGCTGGTGCTTTCAGAACCGGATGTGCCCGCGCTGACTCCTTGTGAGACCTCAAAGAAATCGTCGAAGCCATTGCTGTTGGCGTCGGTGAACGAGGGCAAATTCAAATATATTATTCCCGGTATGGTGCCATAACCGCCGTAATACAGAAAAAAGTAGCTGCCCCACGGATTGCCGGATGGATCACTAAACGTCGGGAACAACTCGCCGTTGTATGGCGATCCGCCCGTGGAGCTGAAATTCAAGGTGCCGCCAAACGTCGTGCCTTGCTGGAACCGAAGCGACATGCAATACAGCCGCGCCTGGGCCGTCTCTGCGCCGTAGTTTGTGATCGGGTAAAGAAAACAACCCGCCGTCAAAAGAATCAAGAATCGTTTCATGGCCGCTCCTGCCGAGATGGGATTGAAGCACTTATTTCAGCGCTTGTCAATGTAAGAAGTTATGTTCCACATGGTTTGCTCGTACCTCACCGGAAAATCACAGATTGTACCCGATTGAATTTACGATATGCGATTTACGATTTACGAGCCTTGCGATACACGGCGTGTCGCGTAAATCGTGTCGCGTAACCCGAAAATGATGTTCAGCCCTTTGCCAGCCGGGCGTCCACCGAGCATCGGCCCGGCCCGGTCAACAGCAGGAACAGCAGCCCGAACCACATGGAGAAATCCGTGCGTGCTTCATGCACCATGCTGAGAAAGCCGTAATGCGGCAGGTCCATCAACGAAAAGCCCAGAAAACCATGCCCCAGCAAAACGGGGATTTTAGTGGAAAAAATGGCCATTGAAATATCAATGAACAGGGCGATGACCGCCGGTCTCGTCAACAGGCCGAGAATGACCATCGCGCCGCAAACGGTTTCCACCGTGGCCACAAACGGGCCGAAGAAATCCGGATACGGTATGCCGATCTTTGCAAACCGACCGGCCGCCTGCGCCACCGGATACAGGAATTTGAGGATGCCTTCGTTGAGAAAGACACCGCCCACCACCAGACGAATCAGGATATTGGCGTTGGCACCCGTCGGTTCACAGACCTTTTTCCAGAGGCTCATAGTCTCGCTCCTTTCTTATTTGGTTTACGGTTTGGAGGATTTCTCAGGCCCCCAGGTCCAGTAAAGTCCAAAATACCACAATAGATGATTGTCGCCGGCGACGCTGTGCCCGGCGCTGAACAACAGGCTGAAATGTTCGGTGAAATTATAGTACCCGCCGAAATTGAGCGCGGCATAACCGTGGTCGGTGTCCGTGTCCCGGTCTTGCGCCCAGAGCTCGCCGCCCAGCGTCAAATGCGGTCCAAAATCGCGTTGCACCAGCCATCCGGCGAAGGGGTAATTGCGCTGGCCGGGAGCGGAATTCAATACTTCGCCGCCGCCACCGTAGGTCGTCCAGGGCCCCCAGCTCTTTTGCAGCCACAATGGCAGGCGAAACCAGGTCCGGCCATTACCCAAACCCCGGCTGGCCTCGCCCGTCGGCAGTTCGGCCATGGGGAAAACCCCGATTTGTGGCCACGTGTCCGTTTCATGCACAAACCGGTATTTGACACCCAATTCCATGTCGCCCAAACCGACCTCGGTCGGCCCGCCATCAACGCCCACCGTGGTCATCGGCAGCACCAGGTGAAGCTGCGTGTCGGACAGCACCCCATAATTCAATTCCACCGCCGGGCCGTTGATGAAGTAATCGTTGACACCGGCATGATCGCCGTTGCCGAAAACATAAAATTCCCAATGCTGATAATCCACCGGCTCCGGGTCGTCCGTCAAAAACGGCGGGCCGGCGAAGGTGTGTGCGGCAAGTATCAGACTCATTCCGATGAAGAA
>DATEGR010000512.1:0-4218 GCA_035279985.1 Verrucomicrobiia bacterium | reverse complement strand
TAGACTTTCAAGTCACGGAATTCAAATCTCGCATGGGAAGTCTTCGATTGCGTATAAACGCCGATTTTGTCCAGCACGGTTTCAGGCCGGTTGACGGCCCGGGAACCGACGTAACGTCCGTCAAGGTAGTAGCTGAAATCGGCGCGCTGGCCGTCGGCGGAATCAAAGCGAACACCGAGGGTGTGGCGCGCGTTCCAATCAAACTTCAAGGGCGTTCCCTGTTGGTCGAAGGCGATGGGCACCCAGGTCCTGCCATTCCAGGCCATCAGCGCGGATGCGCCGCGGACAAGATCGCTGCCTACCCGCAACTGGTCCGAATCGAACAACTCCACGCCGAGGCCCCCTTCCCGGCTCAAGCGGCGAAGCGTCACTTCAAAATAGTCACCCGGATGCAAGCCATGGCCGAGAATTGACGGATTTTCCAAATCGAGCGTCGCCGAACCCCATGGAATATCGTGGCCATCGGGAATTTCAAAATAGAACCGGTGATGTAAAATCTGTTCATGGACGACGCCGTAGTGCGCAGCTTGTGTCCAGCCGACGCCTGAATTCGTTCCATCCGGGCCGTTGAAATTGTCGGTCAAAGCCAGGGTTAACCTGGCTTTGACCGCCTGGGAGGTGGCGAGGGTTGGCGGAACATCGGCGGTTGGCCGGGGTGCCGCCCACAGAATCGTCGCAATGGCCGGAAACAAAATGGCGGCGAAAAAAAAGGAACGAGACGGCAATTTTAAAATCATTGCGACACATTAACGGGAGGCGAACCGTAAATCAATACGGTGGCCAATCTCGCCAGGCTGCTCCATGACTTGGAAAAAGGCTGGAAGCTAAATGCTAAGGGCCAAAGTAATTTTCAGTGCTGGCGCTGACCTCAGCCTTCAGCCTTCGGCCTTGTTCCGCCGCCTCCCGGCAAGTGCGAAGATTGTTCAAAAATGCGGGACTGACATCTATAATACAAGAAAACCAACAAGAATAATGAAAACGCAACCCCGCCACAAACACCGCTAACCAACAGCCCAAATAACACAAAGCCGCGCATCACACCCTGAACCGACCTGGCGACTAAGCTCCAAATACCAGCCTCAAAACTACTAATGAATATCAATTCTGCCAAACCATAAATGAACTTGAAATAATGCAGACTGGTGCGAGAATCGCAAAAGAGGGCCCATTTCGGTCATGGGCAGGGATCGAAATGGGAAAACGGAGGTAAAATAAGATTATGAAAAGGAGCATAAGATTATGAAAAGGAGTCAAATCGCGGATATCTCGTTCAGTGGGATGGCTGGCGCGGCGGCAATTCTGCTGCTTTCTGCGGCGCTGAACACCCAGGCGCAATACACCTATACCACCATCAACGTCCCGGGCGCAGCGGACACCTGGGTTTATGGGGTCTCTGGAAACTACATTGTTGGCTCTGACTTTGTTATCGTGAGTTCTTCCGGCAACAGCATCACCGGCTACTCTCAAAGCTTTCTATACGATGGCAGCACATACACGACGTTGAGCGATCCGGGAGCAATAACATACAGCACTTATGCCTATGGCGTCTCCGGCAATGATATCGTGGGCTATTACCACAGTGCCAGTGGAAGTACCGATCAAGGATTTCTTTACGATGGCAGCACTTACACGACGTTAAGCGTCCCGGGAGCGGTTAACACGGAAGCTTATGGCATCTCCGGCAATGACGTTGTGGGCTTTTACTCAACAACCAGCCCCTTCCACCAGGGATTTCTTTACGATGGCAGCAGCTACACAACATTGAACGTTCCGGGAGCGCTTAACACGGACGCTAATGGTATCTCAGGCAATAACATAGTGGGTGATTACACCATTAGCGGCAACCAATATGGGTTTCTTTATAATGGCATCACTTACACGACGCTGAGCGTTCCGGGAGCGCTAAAAACGCAAGCTTTTGGCATCTCCGGCAATGACATCGTGGGTACGTACTTCGGGGCGTTTGATAACAGCATTGTCGACCAGGGATTTCTTTACGATGGCAGCAGCTATACGGCATTGCGCGTGCCGGGAGCGACTCAGACTTGGGCTTATGGTATCTCCGGCAATGACATCGTGGGGTATTACGAGGATTCTCAATCTGATTACCATGGCTTTCTGGCGGTCCCGGTTCCTGAACCGTCGGTTCTGGCGTTGCTGGCCGTCGGCCTCACCGGACTGCTTTTCCGTCGCCGGAATTAAGCTGACACGCTCCTTGGGAATTTGAACCGCCATTCGTCGCGTCCAAGCAGCGCAAAGACGGAAGACGCCAGGACGCAGAGGGTTGACACGGATGGACACAGAGATTTTAACCGCTCATTCACACTCACCAGCGCTGATAAGCGAAAATTAGCAGTTCAACCCGCTGCTTGTTCAAAATGTTGGACTGACCCGTGCACGTGCACGCGTTTTAGGCCACATCCTCGACAAGTCTGAAATGTTCGTAGAAGTATCCTGTCATCATCGACAGCGTGTATTTCTTATAGCGTGGTGTGTCGCGAATGTCGGGAGGAACAAGGCTGTCATGCAACTCATCATAGCGAACCGGCAGAAAACTCACCACGGTTGGCCGGGGATCGGTGGTCTCGGCCACAATACAAACCCGCTCGCCGGCGGTGAGCCGGCAAGAACCGCTGAAGGTGATGGGCGCGGTAAAAAGATACTGAATCTGCGCGTCGCAGCCGTCAGTGACCGCCCAAATCTGGCCTCCACGTGGAAAGGGTGCTGGTTTGCTCATGACGAAAATTGCGGCCTGACGTCCAGGCTCAGGCACAGCCACCGAAGACTGGCTCCGAAAGGCAACGGTGACAATCAAATTTCTGCCACCTTTCGCCCGTTGACTTCGAACTCAAAAACAACTAACCAATGACCCGCTTCTACTGTCCGACTTTTCGAGGCAAGCCCAGTTTGCTCCTGTTGAAGCTGTAAGTAAGGCCGTGGTTCTAATATCGCACCCGATAGAACGTTTCCGTCCCCGGCCCGTTCGTCACGACCACGGTTGCGTTCGTGCTCGCGGCGGTCAGCGTCTGGGTATCCGACCAAAGGGAAAGATTCGTGCTGCTTTGAATAGTGTAGGGCAGACCGGGTTCGAGGTTGAGGACTGTCAGATTAAAATTGGCACCGTTGCGCGCAAGGTTCAACTGAACTCCAACGCCCTGGTAGGCCAGGGTGGCAAGCAGTGCATGCACTTTGGTGGTGGGATGAAGGGTGTCCCAGAATAAATAGTTCGCACCCGGCCCGGTGAAACTTTTGTCCGTCAGGTTCGGGTCTTCCAACGCGCCGTTGGTGGTGACGGTGATACCGAACGTCGCCGGCGTGCTGATAATCCGGGCGAACAGTGTGTTGTCGTCCATCGGATAGATGCGCAACCCGGGATTCCGTTGCATGGTATTGGTGAGCGCGGCCGCCAGCAGGTTGTTGAACAACGCCACCTTGGTATCAATATAAGCCCGAAAACTGCCCGGTTGACCGGACAGCGCCGGGATTTCCCCCAGGTTGGGCAGGTTGGGAACGAGCACTTCGTGCGCGCCGTCGGTGTAAAGGGCGCCGATCGCATTCGTCAAATTCAACACGGCGGTGGCAATGATATTGCTCCAGCCGGCATCGTTCATGCCCAGATTCACGTTGTTCTTAAAATCATTTCCGCCCGACCAGACGGTGAACAGCGCCGACGCCAGGTTCGGGGACGGCGTCAAACCGGCAAGTTGCGACGCCAGGTCCGCCGTGGTGCTCCCGGACACCGCAAAATTGTTCGACGCGTTGTAGGCCAACCCCAATTGCGGGGACAAATACTCGACCCAGAGCGGGCCGTTGGAGTGACGGCCATTAAAATAGTTCGTCGGCGGGGGAGGGTTGCGACCGGTGTCCGAGAGGCTGTCGCCCAACACGTACAAGGCCGTAAACGAATATCCCGTCGTGGCCGTCAAAAACAGCGCCAGCAAGACCGCTGGGAAAGGAGTCCGCCGGGTTGCAAGCCGCCTCACAGGCAGCGCCAGTGGCAAATAACGCGGGGTTCGCATCTGAGTAAAACTACTGGAGCCATTGTACACTTTTGGCCGGGCAAAGCCAACCGGAAAGGAACGAGAGAAACACGAAGGCTGAAGGCTTAAGGCCAAGGGCTGAAAGGGTGACGGATGGCAGAGGGCGTTTGTAGCGGCGCTTTGTGAGCGCCGGGGTTTCAAATTTCTCCAGGGCCGGCGGTCATAGACCGCCGCTACA
>DATEGR010000511.1:0-7554 GCA_035279985.1 Verrucomicrobiia bacterium | reverse complement strand
AGCGTCGCAATCGTTGCGGCTTACTTCGTGGTGGGCCTGTGGCCGTTCGATTTCCATCCTCCCAACCGGGTTGCCTGGTTGACCGACCGCCCCGGCCTGCACTTCGAGCCTTACGGCATCGCCTACGACCCGGCGCCACTGCCGGTGCCGGCGCCCAGCGATGCCGTCGGACCGGCCGCGACCTTTACCGTGGAGCTGTGGATTGAACCGCAGGATGGACCGGCCAACGCTGTACTCGACATCCTGACCATCCACAACCCTCACCTGCCCTGCGATTTTGTCCTGGGCCAATGGAAGCGTGATTTTCTGCTGCGGGCGACAACCTATCCTTTGCATCGAACCGGCAAAATCCCCGAGGTGGGCGTGGACCATGCGTTAGTGAAAGGAAAGGCTCAATTCATCACCGTCCGGAGTGATGGCACCGGGACCGATTTTTATCTGGATGGAACGATGGCCGGACATTTTCCCGGATTCATCCTGAACGCGGAGGCGTTGAACGGACAACTCATCCTCGGCAGCAGTGCCTCCGGGAAGAACTCATGGACCGGGCGGTTGCTCGGATTCACCCTCTATAACCGGGCGCTCGATCCGGCAGACATCACCTGGCGTTACGCGCTCTGGACGCAAGGCCGCACCGGGCAGCTCACGAACGCACCCGGCCTGACGGCCCGCTACTTTTTCGACGAGGGCCGGGGACAACAGGCGAAAGATTCCTCCGCCAACCGCCATCACCTCCTCATTCCCGCCATCTTTCAGCCGGTCCACCGGGACTTTTTAATCCCGCCCCTGAAGGACATCGCTTACGACGATCCGGATTATCCAGACATCGCCGTCAATATCCTTGGCTTTGTACCGTTCGGATTTTGTTTCTTTCTTTATCGCCGTTCGTTCAAGCCGAAACAATGGGTCGCCAATACTTTGTGGGTGGTCACCACCGGAGCCGCGATCAGTCTGGCAATTGAAGTGACCCAAACCTGGCTGCCCAACCGGGTGTCTTCCACAACCGATTTGATAACGAACACCCTCGGCACACTGCTGGGCGCGGTTCTGGCCCTGAGCATCCGACCCAAAATCGCGAAAGCCGAACCCGCCCCGGAATCCAATGAGGGTAAGGAAACCGCGCCGTCCCGATAAGTCGAGAGGCAGCTCGGTAAGAGACTATCTGAAAACTCTCGGGCAATCCGGCTTTCCCCTTCTCCTCCACCGGAACGATGCAGTTGGGCGACGGCCAAAGTAGCGGCGACGCCTCGTCGCCAGCACGTGAACACGACACCCACGTCGCATTTTTACATGTACTGAATGGCTGACGGACGGAGGCCGGCGACGAAGGCGTCGCTGGCACGTCCAAGCGACGCGGCGTCGCTTCTACCCTTGCGCCATCTGAATCGTTCCGGTCCATGAAATTGTTCCTCGTGGGAAGAGGAGGATATCTCCGTCTCCGGCCTCCGTCGGTCATCGTGGCATGATGACCCTACCTGCAAAATAGCCACTCCGGGCCTTTTAAAATGCTTTCATGGGGGGAATTTAACCTATAGCCTTCCGGACAATGCTTGAGCAAACGGCCCAGATTACCCCCCATGAGCGCGACACCGATTCGCGTTTCCGGCCCATCCGGCGCGCGCCGGTTGCCCTGCCGGAAACAGCC
This sequence comes from Verrucomicrobiia bacterium, assembly GCA_035279985.1. GTDB lineage: Bacteria > Verrucomicrobiota > Verrucomicrobiia > Limisphaerales > UBA11358 > UBA11358. Next base: position 5,909 of record DATEGR010000511.1, on the reverse strand, counting down.
GTAAAGGTCGCCATGGCCGCCGAAGGGAAAGGAAAGCAATGAGCGTTCCGCTTAATGAAGCAAACATTCGGGCGATTATTGAGGACCTCAAAAAGGCAGACCCCAATATCAGCATCGAGAACATCATTAAAAGGATTCGCGCCAGCCGGGAATCTCAAGGACTTCAGTGGAATGAGGATTTGGAAAGAAAAATCCGATATTGCATCCAGATAAATCCAAATTAGGGCACCGCCCCTGCTCACCCAAAGTTGACAGGTTTGCCGTTGCCGAGCATGCTGGCCGTGCCGATGCTTGAGCAAACCGTTCAGATTGTCTCCAACGAGCGCGACACCGATTCTTATTTCCGTCTCGTCCTGCGCGCGCCGCTCATCGCGCCGCTCATCCAGCCCGGACAGTTCGCCCACATCCGCGTGCTGCCGCTGAAGGACGCGTTGCTGCGACGGCCGTTCAGCATCTTCCAGGTTGCCGGCGATACATTTTCCATCCTCTACAAAACCGTCGGCAAAGGCACCGACGCGCTCGCCCGCCTGGGTGCCGGTGAGGAACTCAGTGTCATCGCGCCACTCGGCCACGGATTCACCGTGCCTGAGCGCGGCGGCGAAACTCCCCTGCTTGTCGCCGGCGGTTACGGCATGGCGGCGATGTATCTGCTGGCGCAACGTTCACCGCAGAAGGGCGTCGTCTTCGTCGGCGGCCGGCGACGCGCGGACATTTTGTGTGAAACGGAATTTCAGGCGCTGGGCTGGGACGTGCGCGTGACCACCGAAGACGGCAGCCACGGCCAAAAAGGTCTGGTGACCGAACCTTTACTGGCCGAGTTACGTAGCAGCCGAGGTAACGAGGCTCAAACTGAACATTGGGAAATCGGAAATCGGAAATCGGAAATCAGTCAGAGCCTCCTCACGTCGGCTGCTACTCGCCAAAAGGTGAAAGTTTTCGCCTGCGGTCCGACGCCGATGCTCAAGGCCGTAGGTAAAATCGCGGAGGAATTCAATGTGCCGGCGGAGCTTTCGATGGACGAGCACATGTGCTGCGGCGTCGGCGTTTGCCTGACCTGTGTAATTCCGGTCAAAACCCGCGACGGCTGGGAATACCAGCGCACCTGCACCGAAGGCCCGGTGTTTGATGCCCGTGACATCGTTTGGGAAATCACGAAATGAAATTCCAATTTATGTGCCGGAAACATTCAACACGCAACATTCAACGTTCAACATCCAATGGAAGCGATGAGCAAGCGGAGTCGTTCGAAGTTCGGCGTTCGACGTTGAATGTTGAATGTTTATGCTTCTTCCTTCTGAACCTGGAGGCACATTCATGAATCTCTCCGTCCAAATCGGCAAACTGAAATTACAAAACCCGGTGATGGTCGCCTCCGGGACATTCGGCTACGGAGTCGAATACGCCCAATTGCTCGACTTGAACCGACTCGGGGCCGTGGTCGTCAAAGGCATCCGGCTGGACCCGGTCCGCGGCAACGCCACGCCGCGCACGGTCGAGGTTGCCAGCGGGCTCATTAACGCCATCGGCCTGCAAGGACCGGGCGTGGACGGCTTCATTAAAAAATACTGGCCTTTCCTCAAAACGCTGAAGGTCCCGACCATCATCAACATTTGGGGCACAACGGTTGAGGAATATGCGGAAGTCGCGGAGCGTTTCGACGCACTCGGCGGCGTGGGCGCGTTGGAACTTAATGTGTCCTGCCCCAATATCAAGCAGGGCGGCGCGCAATTCGGCACGGATTTGAAATTGCTGGCGCAAGTCGTCGCCGCCTGCCGCAAGGTGACGAAGCTGCCGTTGATTACCAAGATGAGCCCGAACGTGGTAGGCATCGGGCCTTTCGCCCAGGCAGCGGAAGACGCCGGCAGCGACGCGCTGTCCATCATGAACAGCTACCCGGCCATGGCAATTGACATCGAGACGCGTCAGCCGAAGCTGGCAAATGTCACCGGCGGTTTGACCGGGCCGTGCATCAAGCCGATCGCCGTCAAGCTGGTTTGGGACGCGGCCAGGGCAGTAAAGATTCCCATCATCGGCATGGGTGGCATCCAGAACGCGGCGGACGCGATTGAATTCATGATGGCCGGCGCGACGGCCGTGGCGGTCGGCACCGCGAATTTCTACGAACCGCAGACGCCGTTGCAGGTGATGGCCGGCCTCCGTGATTTCATGGAAAAGCACGGCCTGAAGGATGTGAAGGAAATTACCGGCAGTGTGGCAGTGAAGAAGTAATTTATGATTAGCGATATACGATTTACGCGCCGCCTCCGAATTTCAAATCATCGGTAAATCGGGAAGGCCTGAAAATGATAACTGCTACAGCGATAGACATCACACTTCCGGTATTGCCCGATTGGGTAATCATACCCGGCCTCGCGGTTCTCATTGTGGTTATTGGTTTGATTGTTTTCTTCGTTTGGAAAAGCCGCAAACCAAATTAGGATACCATCGTAAATCGTATATCGTATATCGAACATGTTCGAGCATCGCTCGAAACCGTTGTTGCCGCCCCGGCAATTTTATGCACGCCTGGCCCGGAGCGCGGGTGTGGCCCTGCTGCTCGTCGTGTTCGCGCTGGGCATCGGGATGGCGGGTTACCGCAGCTTTGAGCCGATGTCGTGGGTGGACGCCTTTGTCAACGCGGCGATGATTCTCTCCGGCATGGGACCGGTGTCCTCGTTGCAAACCGATGGGGGCAAAATTTTCGCCGGTTGTTATGCGCTCTTCAGCGGCCTGGCGTTCCTCACGAGTCTCGGGATTATTTTTGCGCCGGTGTTCCACCGGTTCCTCCATAAGTTTCATGTGGAGGAAAGCCGGCGCGACGCAGAACCGCCGGGCAAACTCTTGTAAAGCGTTTGGAGTTCCGCCTTCAGGCGGTCCCGCGTAAACGCGGCACTCCGAGCAATGGCCTTGGCCAGCCCTGATTCTGTTTTGCGCTTCGCGCCGGGCTCGGTATGCTGCATTCATGCTGTGGGCATTTACCAAGTATCACGGGCTGGGCAACGACTACCTTGTCATTGACCCGAAGAACCTGCCGTCGCCGCTGACGGCGGCGCAGATCAAGACGATTTGTCATCGCAATTACGGCATCGGTTCGGACGGCATCCTGCTCGGGCCGCTGCCCGCCAAAACGGCGAAGTTCGCGGTGCGCATCTTCAATCCCGACGGCAGCGAGGCGGAAAAGAGCGGCAATGGCCTCCGGATTTTTTCACGTTACCTGTGGGACAAGAAACTGGTCGGCAAGGACGAGTTCGCCGTTGAAACCGCCGGCGGTCTGGTGAAGGCCACGGTGATGGAACGCGGTAAAATTGTGCGCGTGGAGATGGGCAAGGTCAGCTTCTGGAGCGACGAGATTCCCGTGGCCGGCCCGCGCCGCGAAGTCATCAACGAACCAATTCATCTGCGCGGTGAACGATTCAACTTCTGCGCGGCCACCGTGGGCAACCCGCATTGCGTGCTGCCGATGCCCAGGATCAGCCCGGAAATTGCGAAACAGATGGGCCCGTTGCTGGAAACGCACCTGCGTTTTCCGAATCGCACCAACGTGCAATTCATGAGGGTGATGGACCGCAACAATATCCAGATTGAAATCTGGGAACGCGGCGCGGGCTACACGCTGGCGAGCGGCAGCAGCAGCAGCGCGGCGGCGGCGGTGGCGCACCGGCTCGGCCTGTGCGATCGCGAGATTTCCGTGCACATGCCCGGCGGCATCATTGAAATCGAGATTGGCGACAATTACGCGATTCGCATGACCGGCGCGGTGGCCAAAGTGGCCGACGGCGTGATCGCCAAGGAAATGTTCAGCGCGCCCATCGCGGCTTAAAAAAGAGCTTAAGGGACAGCGGCTTAGTTCAACCTGGAGTCGGCCGCATTTTTGCGGTCCAACCTTGTTCTTTTGTCCTCGCTGATTTTTACCTCTCCGGGTGCAGCCGGGCGCGCAGCACGTGGATGAGCGCCTTGACGGTGAGTTCGATGAAGAGAAACGGCTTGGCGATGAAATCGTTGCCGCCGGCCATCATGGAACTGGTGCGGCTGTCGAAGTCACTGAGCGCGGTGACGAAGACGACGGGAGTTTTCTTGTACTGCGGCATGGCGCGCAGCTTGGTGCAAAGTTCAAAACCGGTCATGCCGGGCATGTCCACGTCCAGGAACACGAGGTCGTACCTTTTTTCCGTCAGCAAATTCAGGGCGGCGTTCGGGTCGGCGGTGCTGTTGGAAGGCAACTGGGCCTTTTCCAGGGCATAAACCACGGCGCGCTGCGAGATCGGCTCGTCGTCCACCACGAGAATGTTGACGGCGGGCGGATCCGGATTATCCGGCCGTTTGCCGCGCTCGAAGAGAAAGCCGAGAAAATCCACGGCGGCGGCGACGGTGCGGAGGGTGGAGGTATTGATGCTCTTCGGTTTTTCGTAAAGCTCCTTGAGCAGCGCCTCCACGGCCGCGGACATTTGCGAGACATAAATGAATCCGGCCAGGCCGGCGTTGCCGGCGAGCGCATGGGTGCGGCGGTAAAGCTCGTGGATGTATTTAAGCTGATTGGTTTCGTTGTCCGCCTTGATGAGACTCTGCAAACCGGAACGCAACGCCGCGAGCGTGGCCGGCTGGCCTTCCATGAACGCCGTCCGCAGCTCCGTCAGAAATTTTGTGTCTCCCTCGGTATCGGTGAAATTGGGCCGGGCGGACGGAGTCGAAGTAGTCCGCGCGGCGGGGCCACGCGGGATGGAGCCGCTGTCGCCGATGGCCTGGCGGACGACATCCAGAACATCCTTGGGCGTGCAATTGGTCTTGGACAAGCATTTACTGGCGCCGGCTTTCCACGCTTCCTGGATCTGGTTGGTCAGGTAAGTGTTGGAAAAAACGATGATGGGCACCTTGGCAAAATCAGCTTCGCTGCGGACCCTTTTGATGAAATCAACCCCGGACATCTGGGGCAGAATGAGATCGAGCAGGAAGATGTCGGGTTGAAACGTCCGCATGGTTTTCAAGCCGCTTTCGGCGTCGAACGCCACTTCAGCCAGATAACCCTCGATCGCGAATTTATTCCGGTAAATATTCGCTATAATTTGATCGTCTTCGATGATGAGAACTTTTTTCATGAATGAGCCGTGGTCGCAGCCGTCCCGGTCAGGGCCGGATGCTTCACCAGGAAATCCTGGGTGCTTCTGAATTCGCGCCAGGCATCATCGCACAGTTGTTGCGCATTGGTCAATCGGCCGGCCTTGCCCTGCCGCTCCAATTCCCGCAACAACGGCACCAGCCGCCGCATGCCCAGGGTGGCGCTGGCGCCGGCACAACTGTGCGCCACCTGGCGCACCTCCTCGGCTTTATTCGCGTCGACCGCCATTCGCAATTGAGCGAGCTGCCCCGTGGTCTGCTTGAAGTAAAGCTCCACCAATTCGCGAAGGCTTTCCACGTTTCCGCCGCCCAAATCCAACAGCCGATCCATTTCCACCGGCTCTTCTTCCGGGACCGGCGGGATGGCAACCGGCGAGACCACGGGTTGGGCCGGGGCCGGGGCCGGCAGCTCTGAACTCCAGCGTTCGATGACGGCGCGGACATCCTTCGGGCGGACGGGTTTGGCAAGGTAATCGTCCATGCCCGCGGCGATACACTTCTCACGGTCGCCCTGCATTGCCTGCGCAGTCATCGCAACGATGACAATGCGGGAGTTGAAATTGGACTTCCCGCCGGCTTTTTGGAACTCGCGAATCGCGCGTGTCGCTTCCAAGCCGTCCATTTCCGGCATCATCACGTCCATAAAAATCAAATCATAGGGCTTCCGGTCAAGCGCGTCGAGTGCTTCCTGGCCGTTGGCCGCCAGATCCGGCTCGTAGCCCAACTGCTGCAAAATGCGTATGGCAACCTTCTGATTGATGGCGTTGTCGTCGCACAATAATATCCGCAATGGCTGG
>DATEGR010000510.1:0-2017 GCA_035279985.1 Verrucomicrobiia bacterium | reverse complement strand
TCCGGGGCGGGGGATGACCCGCGGTATTTTGAAATCAGCACGCCATGCCAGCCGGGCAATTCGGGCGGGGCGCTGGTGGATGAGCGGGGCAACGTGATCGGCATCGTGTCGGCCAAACTGGATGCGGGAGCGGCGCTGGCGGCGAGCCCCGACATCGGATGTCGGGGGAGAATGTGAATTACGCGGTCAAGAGCAGTCTGCTGTTGAGCTTCCTGGAATCGGTGCCGGGTGTGGACGCAAAACTCAAAGCACCGAACACGAAGGATGAGAAGTTTGAGGATGTCGTCAAATTGGCGCAGGGTGCGGCGGTGCTGGTTCTGGTTTATCAGGTAGCAGCCGATATGAATCGGCTCATTCTTCCGGCAGGATGATTTCCAGATGGAGCGAACTGACGTTCGCTGCTGCGGGGAGAATTCAATTGCCGCAAAGAGGCGCACAAAGCCAAGCGCGGCGGAAGATTTTTGATTTGTGCGTTTTGTGACTTTTTGCGGCTAATCCAAAATCCGTGTTCATCCGTGTTCATCCGTGGTTGAACCTGCATCTGCGACTTGCCAAGCGGGTTAGTGTTTTGTCTAATCCGTCCGTGCTCAATCAGCAGACGCTCAACCGTCCCGCCAGCTTTTCCGGCATCGGCCTGCACAGCGGCAACCGGGTGAACATGACCATCCTGCCCGCGCCCGCCAACAGCGGCGTGCGGTTCCGACGCGTGGATTTGGAAGCCAGCCCGGAAGTCGAGGCGCGCGTGGACAACGTGGCCGAGACAACCCGCTCGACCACACTGGCCAAAGGCAACGTGAAAATTCACACCGTCGAGCACGTGCTGGCGGCCTTGGCGGGTTACGGGATTGACAACGCCATCATTGAGCTGGATTCGAATGAGCCGCCAATCGCCGACGGCAGTTCGCGCGAGTTCTGCAAAATCATCCAAGCCGCCGGCATTGTGCCGCAGGCCGAAAAGCGCGAGCCGTATTCGCCGACCGAACCGATTGAGCTGGAAACGGGCGAGACGGTGATGACGCTGTTCCCCGACGAAAGTTTCAAAATCACCTGCACCAGCGCCGACAAGAGCGGCCGGTTCACGCAATTTTACAGCACGGAAATCACGCCCAAAACCTGGGAACGGGAACTGTCACACGCCCGGACGTTTTGCTTTTACGAGGAGATTGAGCATCTCATCAAAAACAACCTCATCAAGGGCGGCAGCCTGGAGAACGCAGTCGTCATCCGCGACGACGCGGTGCTGACGACCGAGCCGTTGCGGTATCCCGAGGAATTTGTGCGGCACAAGATGCTCGACATCGTGGGCGACCTGTCGCTGCTGGGACGTCCGGTGCGCGGGCATTTGATTGCCGTCCGGCCGAGCCATGCGGCGAATTGCGAGATGGTCCGCCAGATTTTCGCGCAAATGACCCGGCCATTGCGCGCGGCTCAAGCCTTTGGTCCGCCGCCCGCTCCGGCCCGGACGGATGGCGGAAGAACCGCCGCCCTGACCGAACTGATCAATTCCGGAACGGGATTGGACGCAATGCAGGTGATGCAAATCATTCCGCATCGTTACCCGTTCCTGATGGTGGATCGGGTGCTGAAAATTGACGGAAACAAGATCACGGCGATCAAAAACGTTACGAACAACGAACCGTACTTTCAGGGACACTTCCCGGGCCACCCGATCATGCCCGGCGTGTTGCAACTTGAAGCGATGGCCCAGGCGGCAGGCATTCTCATGTTGCGCCAGGCGGAAAACGCGGGGCAGATCGCCTACTTCATGTCCGCCGAAGAGGTCAAGTGGCGCAGGCCGGTACTGCCGGGCGACGCGCTGATCATCGAGGTGGACCTGATCCGCTCGCGCGGAAAAATCGGCAAGGCCCGGGGCGTCTGCAAGGTAGGCGATGAGATTGTGAGCGAAGCGGAAGTCACCTTCATGCTCCGGGACGCGTAGTGATTTACGATTTGCGATATACGATTTACGCACCTTCACACAAATCGAAACCCTGAACTCCTATGAATCGCGAAGAAA
>DATEGR010000509.1:0-4431 GCA_035279985.1 Verrucomicrobiia bacterium | reverse complement strand
CTGGAGCGCATCGTTGAACAAATGCAAAAACTTTCCCGACGAATCCTGTTTGAAAATGTGCCCGGCGTGGTTCGTCGCAAACGCTTGACCAAAACAGTTTTAGGCCTTAACTAAGGGCCATTCGGGTCAGTCCCCAGTATTGACACAATTCCAGCGCGGGTAGAAACCAACAATCAAAATGAACTACAACCGCTATAATACTGCGGACTGACCCCTTGCTCAAGGCGTTAAAACAGAGCGATAAAAACGCTGCGGGAAAAGGGCCGTGTTCGTGTCCATGAAACTGAACGGCGAAACGTTCGTCGTCAACGGCACCCAATCAATCAAATTGGTGGAGGCCTGGACGGAGTAATTCAAGCCCGTGACACCGAAAACGTCCAACTGAAATTGCCCGTTTGTCGAGGCCGCATCCACGCTCATGGTGGGCGTGGCGTTGGTGTACACCACCAGGCTCGCCGGCGCGCTGGTCACCGAACCGTACAGATTCGTCACAATCACGGAGTAATTGCCCGCATCGGTTGGTTGAACATTCGTCAACGAGAGCGCGGAGAAATTCGTGTCACCGGCCACCGGATTGGTTTGGTTGAGAAACCACTGATAGTACAAGGGGGCATCACCGAAAGCGGAGACTCTGAACGTGGCATCTGAGCCCGCTGAAACGATTTGATTCGACGAAAACGAATAGATCGAGGGCGGCGTTGGAAGATTCGTGTTAAAAATTGAATCTAAGTGAAAATTGTAATGGCCATTCACCTGCAGGTCATGGCAGGCGAATGTGCCGACGACATCATAATGCGCACTTCCGCCGCCGTTGAATGCTAAACTGGCTTCCGGCGCATATAACCGCGTAGTCAAAGTGGCATTAGCTCCGAAGATGATACTGTAGCAACCACTGACATTATCCCCGGAGCTGTCAACACCGGCAGGCAATCCGTAGATTCTAAAGGGAGGAGCATATTGCGTCGAGTTGTTCACCAGACCGTTGCCCGTGTCAATACTGGCACCGGTGTAAATGGATACGCTGCTATTGGTATTAAGCGATAAATTATCTCCGGTCTTCATAGTAATACCACCGGGCAAGTAAAGAACCACGTTGGAAGCGTTGACCATCAGGCTGTCGCCTTTGTTCATACTGCTCAGCTGCCAGTAAATTTGGTTCGTGGGGGTCCCCGGTTTGCCGACGATGTTGGTTATCACGTAATCGTACGCTATTCCGCCAATGATAACGGATGTGGCAAGTTTGGGCAGGGTCAACCAAGTCGTATACCAAAAATTTTGCGGATTCGGGAGCACGACATCGCTAAGATGAATGTTCATGTCATCGTATTGGTGCCCCGGCTCAATACCCGGATTTCCACCATCAACCCAGGGGAGATCACCAACCGAGCCATTCCTCTGTATGCTGACTCCACCTCCAGGTGCAGTATCTACATACCCGTAAATCTGCGCGTCGCCGACCTGGATGATGCTGCCATCCGTCCCCAACGTGGCAACGGCTGTTCGTCGAGAGCTGGTATACGTACCGTAATACTGGCCATTGTACGACCAATTGGTTTGCCAAACGCTTTGGGTGAAATTCGATGAATTAAAACTGTCAACAAGGGTGTTATTACCGTTGAAATTAAAATTCGAAACACAGAGAAATCCGCCAAACGGCCGGCCATCCACCGAGGACGCCGGGAACAGCAGACAGTAGCCAACCAGGCACAAACCGATGAGGGACTGCATTCCAGTCTTCATTCCGGTGTGTTTTCCAGCCTTGCGAGTTTGCATGCCTTGAATCAGAGCATGAAATGTTCCTAAAAGAGGGGCCAATCCGTAGCCGCCGTTGTCAAACGGCGCAAATTTCCAGGACAAGGTTATAACCGCGGATGAACGCGGATAAACGCAGATACAACCTGCCAAGCCCGGCCCGTCCGGGTGGGGCGAGCAGCCTGTCCCGCCCTGCGGTGGTCCTCACGAGCCGACTTCTTCCTCTCCGCCTCGAACGGGGAGAGGAAATAAAGGAGAGGTGTCGCAGTCTATACGTTAATTCCATAGCGAAACCTCGGATGGCAAGGCTTGAAAATCAGGTTGACTACAGCGTCCCTTCGGCGGAGCTTTTACCGGTGCTCCGCGCCAAATCTCAAAACCGCCCTCCCGAATTAGGTCAAACCGGTGAAGCGCCGTTTCTTCATATCTTGGCCTTTGATAACCACATGAACCAAAACCGCTTTGTCGCCTTTGCCGAATCAGGCCAAACCGCGGTTTGGCCGAATGCCTGTTAGGCCGACTATGCGCCCGTTTATCCGAAATCATTATTTACCGCCTTGGTTGCATCGGATTGCTTGCGGAGTTTTTGCGGTGCTGATGTTGGCTTTCGGCGGCATGAGTTTTTTAGGGCAGGCAGATGGTTCGTGGCGACATTTGATTGCTTTGTGTCTGATTATTTTGAGTGTTCCGGCTGGCATTTTGTGCGCGTGCATGGCGCATCGTTTTTCTATAGTCGAGGGTTTGGCCGGAGATGTTGGCAACGAGGATTTAGATGAGAAGCATGATGATAAATCGTCGGCCTAACACCGCGCGAGGCCGTGTGAAAAGTCTGGCGGAGTGAGCGGGAAAAGATTGGCCGGCGGTCTGACTGGCCACCCGTGAACCAGGCCTTTTCTGCTTGAACGCCGATGCAACACAGTGTTAGAGTCTAAAGGAAGTGAAAAGCCGGCTGTTGTCCTTTCTATGTTTAAGTTTGCTGCCAAACATTGGGGCTCGGTACTCCGGCTCACGTCGGCGCGCAATCCCCGTTCCCGGAAAACAGACACCGCTTTCACTTTCATCGCCAGCCATGCTGTCTAGGTCGACACGAGAGAGATGAATTTACATCGTCCATTTCCGAGAAGTCGCAAGGTTTGGTTGTTGATGAGTGTTCTTGTCTTTATTGGCACTTGGTTTCTTCCAACAGCCCGAGGAGTCTCCGGTTATATGCCGATCGGTGAAATTTGGCGTTCCTTCATTACGCGCGAGTACATCGGCTCTGCCAATGAAATACTCGTAGTGCTTGCTGTCACGACTTGCAGCTTTGCACTGGTGGCCGTGGTAGTTGGATGGCTTTTGCAGTTCCCCATTTGCATTGTTTGGAAGTATTTTCGTCGGGGCGGCAGGAAAAAGCGGTCGGCTTAACACCGCGCTGGAGCCAACGCCGATTGCCCTTTCCGCCGTCGCCCAGAAGCTATGGCAGGACAAGTGAATTTATGGACGGTTTGAGTTATACAAAGAATATCGAGCTTGTGGAGCCACTTGCCCGCTTGTCCCGTCGCAGTGGAGCAAAGACGGATCGGCGTGGCTCAACATGCTACGTCAGGCGGCTAATGAATGTCTCATCAAGAATTACCGGCGGACTTTTCTTACTGGCGTTACTGGTCAGCTTGAACGGTTGCATGACCAATGCCGCGATCGAACACGCCACCGGGACATCGAGTCGTGATTACCCCTCCGGCTCGGGCGAGTCCATACACTACGACATGCATTACCAGCCGCATCCTGCATATTATGGTTTGCTGCCACTGACGGTTCCAGCGGATATAGCGACATCCCCGATTCAGTTTGGTTACTATTTGTGGCACAGACATAAATAAGAGTCTCACAGTACGCATGAGCTAATTAAAATCCAGCCATGACGCCTGACCAGTCGCCGGAGCCGAGAGAACAGAGGACGGAAGGCAGAGGACAGAAGACGGATGGCCCCGCCACGCGGAATTGGGGTCGGCAGGCTGAAACGACGCGCAAGTTCCGGTGTTAAAAACATACTATGAAACCGGTTGTCGTACCATTATTCGCGGCCAGCGCCTTGTTTCTGAGCGGCGGTTGCGCCACCAACCACGAGCAAGCTGCCACGAAATGGGAATATCAGGAGGCAACCAACAGCGAGGAAGCAAACCAGATGGCGGCCAAGGGGTGGATGGTGGCCGGTTTCAGCAGGTACACCGACGCCACTGGACAGCCACAAGTCAATTACATGATGAAGAGGCCAAAGCCATAATCGTGATTCTTCGGCGCGGGAAAGAAAACCGGTCACCCAACCGCAACGGTCCGTGACGCGAACCACCCGTCCCTGATATTCCATTTGTCTCTGAGCAACCCGGCTGGTTTCCGTTCGCTGCCTTGGCGGGCATGACGCTCGCGCCCGGCCGCAGCTTGTGGGAAGGGACGATCCACAGCCTGCCATCAACCTCAATCAACGGAAGCACCAACGCGACGCCTGGTGAGCCGTTCAGTAAACCAGCCAGGTGCGTGACCTTGTGCGTCGTGAGCCGCCGTGCGTAATCACCCCAGACCTGATGCGCAGTAGGTGGAAGTTTGCCAAGTTCCTTGAAATACACGGATACCTTCGCACCGGCGGCCTGGGCCAGGACCGCCTGCCAACGGGTAAGCTCGCGTTTCATGTCAACAGTTGTG
>DATEGR010000508.1:0-10293 GCA_035279985.1 Verrucomicrobiia bacterium | reverse complement strand
ACTTGACACCTTCGGCCAGCCGGGCGTTTTCCGCCTGCTGGACCTGAACCTCCTGCTGCATGAGGGTGGCCCGTTCGGCGGCGGCATGCGCCTGCACTTCGGCCAATTGGAGCTGGTTGGACAGTTGCTGTTTCTCGGCCTGGGCCAGCTGGCTCGTCTGCGTGAGCTTTTCCAGTTGCGCCCGCAACGCGGCGGCCTGCTCCGCTTGCCGCTGCGCCTCGGCCTCGGTGGCCGCCAGTTTTTGCTGCGCCTGATCGGAATTGCTCTGCAATTGCCGGTTCAAGTTTTCGACGTTGGCCTGCGCGGATGCAATCTGCTGCTGCAACTGCTGGTTTTCCTGCTCCCGCTGGCCGGTCGCGCTGCGGGCCTGCGCCAGTTGCTGCTGCAATTGTTCCTGGTTGCGGCGCTGTTCTTCCAGCGCCTGCTTCATCACGGCGGTGAGGTCATTGCCGGGGTTCGGAACCGGGTTGGGGTTGACCACGACCTTCGTCGGCGGCGATGTATTTTCATCCGCCATGTGGTTGATGTCGGTCGAAAATGTCAACAGACTCAACAACAGGAAATCGCAGATGACGATGAGAATGCTGCGGTTCATGATCAGTAGGCGGGGGTTGACACGGCCGCCGGCGGGACATAGCCGGTCGGGGCAGCGGAGCCGGCCTCAGCTTCCAGCAACAATTTCCGGCGCGTCGGGCGCAGGTGGAAAATCTTGAAGATGACCACGAAGACGATGCCGAACGACGTGGAGGAATATGCCGCCATCAGGCTGAACTGGATAAAATGGAGCGACGCCAGAATCAGCGACACAATTGTGCCCACAAAGCCGAGATAAAGCCCGGCATCGAACAGGTGGTCCTCGTTTTCAAGCAGCTTGAGTTTCATGCGCGGCGGCACGTGTTGCCGGCGGATTTCCGCCAGCTTGACGAGACACGAAATGTAAAGCAGCGCCTGTAACACGAAAAACAACAGCAGAGTTAATAGGATGATTGGGTTCATAATGGTTTGTTGGATGCCGGCGATTCCTGCAGGGACCAGGCCACCCGTCGTGGGCAGCGATAGTCGGAAGGAGAATTCCCCCTTCTGGCTCTCCTGGGCGAGAAACGGCTCGCTCAAGAGCAGAACGACAAGCAGAAAACCCAGCGAAAATATAAACTCACGGATCAAGTGGAATCCCCCCACCTGTAAGGGACGTTCGAGCGGTGAAACGGCGGGCCGAGCAAAGTGCATGGCCGCCGCCAGCAGAAATCCGCTGAGCAAATAGGCCAGCCATTTGGCGGCCAACGCCAGTTGCGGCTGTTGCCAGCCATAATTCGCCGCGCGATAAAAAAGATTGCCCACGGACTCGAACGCGATGGCGCGCCGTTCCCAATCCGGCCGGTAAAACCGCTGGCCGCGCTGCGCCAGTTCACGCACCCCGCCCGCGCCATAAGCCAGACTGGCGCCGAGGTCCTTCAACCCGGTTTGACTGAACCTGGCGAGATATTTGGCCACCGCCGCGGGTTGGCCCGACAATTCGACGGCGGCAAAGAGCACGGGCAGCTGCGTCCCGGCGTTGCGGGTCTGGCCGGCGAGTTGGTGGAGCGTTCCCGCGTCCGGGATTCGCGCAACGAACGCCACGAGCTGGTCCCAATTGAACCGCTCGCCCAGCGACAGGAAATCCATCAGCACTTCCTCCAGCGGCCGGGTATCGCCGCCGTGATTGGCCTGTTGCGCCAGCGTGGAAATGCGGCTGTTCAAACCGGCGGTCAAACGCCCGTTGTCCAGCAGCAGACCACAGACCGACACCGCGGCGTCGAAGGCCTGGCCGGAAGCCGACGATGACGGCGGCAGCAGAACGGTTTTGGTCAGGGAACGGCTGCGCATCAACTCCTGCACCGCGGCCGATGGCGAATGGCTTAAAGCAGCGAGCGCCGCATCGCGATTTTTCTGCCGGACAATAAAGTCGGTAAGGGGCTCCGCGCCGGGTTTCGACGCCGGGGCATTGTCGGGAAAAAGATTTTTCACGCCCGCATCAGCGCCCCACGTCAACGCCGCCGGATTTTGCCGCGCCTGGCCGGCAATCAGCTGCTCGAGCCGGTCCCAGCCCGGAAATGCCTCCAAATGGGCCGCCTGCATGAGCATTTGGGCCGTGCCCAACTTCTGTTCACCTGCCAGTGTCTTCCCTTCCTCAAGCAATGCGGGACCGTTCCGGCCGGCCCTTTCCAGAATGCCGGCATCCACGGCCCGCAAGTGCACGGGCACGAGCAGACCACAGGCAAGCAGCGCCAATCCCAGAACGGCGCAAAATAAAAAGCACAGCCATCGCATCTTTATGAGTTCTCCTGAAAATTCCTTGTCGTTGGGCATTAGACCGGGTGTCGGCAAGTGCCGTTCAAAGCAAAAAAGCTGCCAATCTGTCGACGTCTCCCGGGTTTTTACTCGTACCTGAGGGATTCGATGGGGTCGAGGTTCGCCGCCTTGTAAGCGGGATAAGTGCCAAAGATGACTCCGACGACAGAACAAATCAGCAGGCCCAGCACAATCCAGTCCACCGGAACGGCCGGCGGCACTTTCATGAACCAGGCGAGGACATTGCCGCCGAGGATGCCCAGGACCACGCCGATCACGCCGCCGATTTCACAAAGCACCACCGCCTCCATGATGAATTGTCCCATGATGTTCCGCCGCTTGGCGCCGACCGCCCGGCGGACGCCGATTTCGCGCGTCCGCTCTGTGACCGAAACCAGCATGATGTTCATGATGCCGACGCCGGCGGCGAGGAGGGCAATGGAACTGACCACCGTCACGCCCACGCGCACGGCGCGGGTGAACGTGTCAAATTGCGCGATTAACGAGTCGTTGGAGAACAACTCGAAATCGTCCGGCTCGCCGGGCCGCACCTTGCGGGCCGCGCGCAGGATGCTGCGCACCTGTTCCTCGCAATCGGCGTAACTGGCCGCGTTGCGCGCCTGGACGAGGATGCTCAGACCCGTCCAGCGCAGGCCATAACGGTTGAGCGCCGTGGTGAGCGGCACGATGGCAAAATTGTCCTGGTTGCCGCCCAGCGAAGCGCCTTTCGACGCCAGGACGCCGACGACGGCGTAGGGAATGCCATTGATTTTAAGTTCTTCGCCAACGGCGGAACCGAAGGGGAAAACGGTTTTAGCCAGGGCGCTGCCCAGCACGCAGACGTCGCGAGCATCGTCAATGTCGCTATCCACCAGAACG
Source organism: Verrucomicrobiia bacterium (assembly GCA_035279985.1). Taxonomy (GTDB): domain Bacteria; phylum Verrucomicrobiota; class Verrucomicrobiia; order Limisphaerales; family UBA11358; genus UBA11358. Next base: position 7,086 of record DATEGR010000508.1, on the reverse strand, counting down.
CGGCCCTCCTCAGGAATCCAGTTGTGCGCGAGGAAACTGCCGGACGTTTCGCCGTAGAGCGTGACGGTGGGCGCGGTCTTGGAGTAGCGGGTCTGAATCCCGCCGCTCCAAAACTGGCCTTCGACGCCGACGGCGGCGGCGAGTGTGGCTTTTTCCCCGACCGTTTGGCCCTGTTCGATGGTGATGTCCTTGCGGCGCCAGTATTTTTCCCAGTCGGACCGGTTGCCGAACTGGACTTCCGGCCATTTCTGGATGGCGAACGTCGAGCCGCCCAGCTGGCTCAGGTTCGATTCGACGTCCCGCTCCAACACCCGCATGGCGGTCATCACGACGATGATGGAAAACACACCGATCAACACGCCGAGCAGGGTGAGCGCCGAGCGCAGCTTGTGCGCCGCGAGTGCGGTCAGAGCCATGGCGAAGCTCTCCTGAATCTCTCCCAACAGCAGGCTAATTCGTTTGACGGGCATAAAACCTAATTAATTCATAACTCGACGCCGCGCTTTTTCACGTTTCACACATCACGTTTCACTCCTCATTCGCTTCGTAACGCCTCCACCGGGTCCATGCGCGCCGCGCGCCAGGCCGGCAGGAAACCGGAAATCACCCCCGTCAACAGGGACACGAGCAGCGACATGGTGACGATGGTCATAGACAGCGACGCCGGAAACAGCCACTTCGAAACCGCCAGTGATACCAGCCAGGCGATGCCCAGCCCGATCAGGCCGCCCATCAGGCAAACGCAGGCGGACTCAATCAGAAATTGCAGCAAAATGTTGCGGCGTTTGGCGCCAATCGCCTTGCGCACGCCAATCTCGCGCGTCCGCTCGACCACGGAAACGAACATGATATTCATGATGCCGATGCCGCCGACGAACAGCGCCAGGCTCGTGACAAACAAACCGATGACGGCGATGGTGGCGGTCTGGTCATGGAACCATTTCACGATCTCATCCTGCTGGTTGATGGAAAAATTATCGGGCTGGTTTGGCCGCAAATGTCGGATACGGCGCATTACCAGGCGCAATTCCTCCCGGGCTTCGTCCAGATGGGCCAAACCCCCGGCTTTCACCTGAATGTCAATGCCGGGATTTCTTTCAACCAAACCGATGTATTGTCTGAGGGGAATGACCACCCGGTTGTCGAGGCTGTAGCCGAACATGGTCCCCTGCTTCTCCAGCACACCGACCACCAGAAAAGATTGGCCTTCAATTTTGATGCGTTCACCCAGCGGCGGATCGGCGTGAAAGAGATTGGTGGCGACATCATTGCCGATGACACAGGTTGGCTGGCCGCCCCGGGCATCCGCCGCGGTCAGAAACCGGCCTTGGGCCATGTCCACTCCGCTGGTTTGCAGATATGCTTCCGTGGTGCCGACGATGTCCACGCTGGTGGCACTGCGATTTTTGTATTTTACCGAATCTTCGTTGTCCGCGGTCGGCGCGACGGCGTCGGCAAACGTCAGTTGTTGGGCCAGAGCCTCTGATTCTGCGAGCGTGATTTTGGGACGTTTGCGCATGCCCACCCAGTCTTCATAGGTGTTATTGAACCACTTGAACCGAGAGACGTAGAACACATCCGCACCCAGTGCGGAAACGTTTCTGATAAAGGCCTGATTCAGGCCATTGATGGCTGCGCCCATGAGCGTGACCGTGAGGATGCCAATGACGATACCCAGCGTGGCCAGCACCGAGCGCATTTTGTTTGCGCGCAACGCATTCCAGGAAATGCCCAGCCCTTCGCGAATTTCTGCAACGAATCTCATTGGATGGGTGGATGGATGGATGGATGGATTGTTGGTGGCAACGTATCGCGCCACTCGCTGGTTCCACGCTTGTTTTCCAACGATTCAATAAGCCGCAGAAGTTCGTTCTCCACCTCGTAATGCAGTCTGTCAAAATCTTCGAAGTCACCGGCTGAAATGAATCTGACGTTCTGCAATCCGATCGCGCGGGTAAGCGTTTCAGCCAGAGACCCTTTGGCGATGTAGAGAAATTGCAGGTATTCAGGCAATGAACGCCGGCCATAACCTTCTGCAATGTTTGCAGAAACGGACTGCGCAGCATCTCGGAACTGCCATTTGAGTTTAAGATCCGAAACCCCACTGGATAAACGAAAAGCCATGACCAACAAATCCATTCCCCGGTGCCAGGCTTCGAGCTTCATGTAACTGCGATTCAAATTTCGCCTTTTCGTATATTCCATGCCTTTATTGGATTAGCGAGTCACATCCTTTGGTTGTTCGGTTATACTTTTCGTTTGCCATAAATCCATTTATCCACCCATCCATTCATCCCGGTCCAGCAGCCTGTTTCTCGTCGCTGGCAACCAGTCCGTCGCGGAGCCGGATGATGCGGCGGGCGTGTTTGGCGATGTCCTCTTCGTGGGTCACGACAATAATGGTGTTGCCTTTCCGGGAAAGGTCGTCAAACAGCGCCATGATTTCCGCGCCGGTCCTGGAATCCAGATTGCCCGTCGGTTCGTCGGCCAGCAGCAAGGAGGGTTTGTTGACCAGGGCGCGGGCGACGGCCACGCGCTGGCGCTGGCCGCCGGAGAGCTCATTGGGTTTGTGATGAATCCGGTCCGTCAGACCGACCTGCGCCAATGCTTCCAAGGCCTGGCGGCGGCGTTCCTCGGCGGAAATGCCGGCGTAAATCAACGGCAACTCGACATTGTGGAGCGCGTTTGAACGTGCCAGCAGATTGAAGGTCTGGAAGACGAAGCCGATCTCGCGATTGCGAATCTCCGCGAGCTGGTTGTCGTCCATTTCGCTGATGCTGACACCGTTCAGCCCATAGTGACCGGAGCTGGGCGTATCGAGACAACCAATCAGGTTCATCAATGTGGATTTGCCGGAACCGGACGGCCCCATGATGGCAACGTATTCGCCGCGCTGGATTTCCAATGACACGTCGCGCAGAGCGTGGACGGTTTCCGCACCCATTTGGTAACGGCGTGAAATGCGTTCAAGCCGGATCAGCAACATGGGAACGAGGCGTAACGCGTGCAAGACACCCGGTTTTTCATGGATTTCCTTCCTTCACCCCCGATTCCGCCGGGCCAACGCGGATTTTCGAGCCGTCCTGCAGGTCGCGGCCCACCGCGCGGTAACCGCCGGAGATAATTTCTTCGCCATTGGTAAGGCCGTCACTAATTTCCCAGTAGTTGTCGTCGCAAATGCCGATTTTCACCGGTACGGTTTTTACATGATCGCCTTCCACCACAAACACGACATCCGTCGGTTTGGTGGATTCCTTGGCCTTCATGGCGGATGCCATGGCGTTGGTGCCAGCAACCGCGTTCGTGCCCGAAGCCGCCGAAGCCGTCGAATTCGTTCCACCGTTTTTGGGTGGATCGGCCTTCACCTCCGGTTTCATCGGGCGGGTGGTGACGCTGGCCAGGGGAACCGTCAAGGCGTTGGTGCGATACTCGGTTTCGATTTCCGCTGTCACCGACATGCCGGGCCGGAACGCCGGTTCCTTTTCGCTGACCCGGATGCGGACCTCAAATTGGGTGGCCTGCTGGGATTGGCCGCCGCCGCCGCCCCCGCCGCCGAGCGCGCTGCTTAAACCCGAACCCAGGGCGGAATTGGCGACGGCGGTGACCACACCGGTGAATTTGCGGTCCTTGAAGGCATCCACTTGCAGCCTGGCCTTTTGGCCGGGCGCGATGCCCACCACATCTATTTCCCCGACGTTCACGCGCGCCTCAATCCGGTTCAAATCCGAGACGGTCATAATGGATGTACCCATGTTGTACGTCGTGCCCAGCACGCGCTCGCCCACCTCCGAATTCAAGTCGGTGATGGTGCCCGTCAGCGGCGAAAGGATGGTGGTTTTCGCCAATTGCTCCTCGGCGTTGTCCACCTGCGCCCGGGCGACATTGACCTGGTCTTCAGCGCTGTCCAGTTGCGCCTTGGCGACGTCGCGCGCGGCTTTAAACCCGACGAAATCCGATTCCGAAAGCAGTTGGATATTGAACAAGGCCAGATTGCGTTTGTAGTCCGCCTCGGCTTTTTCGAGATTTGCCGCCGCCGACGTCTTGGCCGCCACCGCCGCTTCGTAATTGGCCTTGGCTTGATTGACCGCCGCGACATAGACGTCCGGGTTGATTTTCACAAGCAAATCGCCCTTCTTGACCTGTTGCCCTTCTTTGACCGGCAATTCAATGATTTCGCCGTTGACCTCCGGGCTGATGGTGACCTGCACGACCGGCTGAATTTGACCGTTGGCCACCACAATGTTGGTGAGGCTGTGGCGTGAGACCTTTTCCGTCTGTACTGTGATGACCGGTGCGCGCTTCCTGAAAACGGCCACCAGCGTCAGCGCAACCAGTACCAGGCCAATGGCTGAAAAAATGACGATTTTCCGGCGTTTATTGGGTTTTGCCATAGCGTCAGGTATAAAGACAAGCTGAACGGAAATTAGTTTCGAGAAATTAAAATTTACCGGTGTTTTTACAATGTCCACGACCCCAGACCTGCGGCGATTAATAACAACTCTGCCAGCAACCAGTAGGTAAAGACGACCATCACGGCTTTGCCCGTTGACACACCCGAAAGTTTGGCCAGGCCAATGCCCAGGATCGCCGTATGCCAGAAGTAAACGAGGTTCGCGGCGCCCAACAGGAGGTGAACGCGCTTGGTCGGATCAAAGTCGCTCACCAACAAGCCGAGGCTTGGCCCGCCATAAAGCCGGCCAAGAATCACCGCCAGCAGCGTCGCAATAATGATGCCCAAAACGAGAATGACCGATGCCAGCCCGGCAACCTCCACGGCTTTCAAATAACCAAACCGCGTCTTGAGGAACCAGCGTCCGAGCAACCACACCACCAAAGCCCACCAGAACACCGAAACAAAACTGTAGATGAGCATGGCAAAGCTGCCACCAATCGCCAGCACCGTCGGTCCCATGAATTTCTCCATCGCCTGCAACGCCTGGTCTTCCTGGGCTTGCGTCATTTTGCCCTGTTGCACCCGCTGATCGAGCGCCTTGACCTGCTGGTCGTGGATGGTCTGCTGAATCGCCGGCTGGGCGAACATGATGCACACGGAAATCACGCCGATCACGGCGTAAATCAATACCGGCACGAGCCAATTGGCGGCGCGCGCGGGCGCGCGGGTTACTTCGTTGAACACTTCACCCGGCGCAGCGATGACGTTAAACAATTTTCCGGCCAGCGACGTCGCAGGCGCTTGCGGTCCAGGGATTGGTGCGGTGGTTTCCATAATTGGTTAAAGGGCTTAAACATTACTTAGGCAAAAATCAGCCGAAGTTACAAGAAATGTCGGCAATTATTTCATGGAGAAATTTTCCCGCTCACCGCACAAGTCACCGGCTGATGATGCGAGGAAAGCATATTGCCCTGCGCGCCGGACACCAATCCCGAAGCGTCAGGAGCCTGATTGAATTTTTTCGCGAGTGCTCTGTCTGATTCTTTCGAGACGAAAGGAGGAGTATGAAATCGATCATAACGACGTACCCGTATTTTCAGGCCCTGCCCCGCGGGGTCAAAATGATGTTGTTGGCCTCGGAAAGCCATTTCTTCGATGAAGCGAACGCACCCGGAAGTCGAAGGATGGAAAAAGTTCCTGAAACGGCACCGGACCTTCATACGGATGTAACGATTCCAATTCAGTCTGCCGGGTATGGGAGTTAAGCCTATGCACACTGAAACTTCGATTGCACCAGAAACAGGGACCGCTACGAAACTCCGCTTGTTTTCCCTGTACGTGGATTTTGCCGCTTCAATGCGCGCCAAATGGGCCAGCGGCACCATCACCCGGCTGGCCGGTCCCGGGTGGAAGACATACTGTGAAATGTGGAATCTCGATTCCGCCAAGGCCAGTCAACCGATCAGGCGAATCATGCTCCAGGAAGCAGGCGGGGCGGATGTGCTGGTCATCGCGCTCAGCTCCCTGGATCAGCGTGAACCAAAGCTGATTGAATGGCTTGACGCGCTGGCGAATGAAAAGACGGAACACCCCGTTTCTGGACTGTTCATCGGTCTGTTGGGAGATGAAAATCATGAGGCTGGCGAACTGGGCTGGACGGTGGAGCAATTTATCCGCTGCGCTCAAAGGATGGGCAGGGATTTCATCTGGCAATGGATGGGACAGGAGGCCCTCAACGACTCCACCTGGCTGACCGACAATGTGCAAAAAGTTTTGTCTGGCAAGCAGTTTCGGTCTGACATCGCCAATCTGCGAGAGGCAGTTTGGCTGGTAGCCGAACCGTGATCATAAATCCATAGAGCTTCCTGGTTGTTTGATGCCTGGGGAGCTCTAATGGATGCCGGGTAAAATATCAGGAGCTTGCGGCTACAAGGCTGGGCAGCCTGATTCTAATCGGCAACCGCAAGCCCTGACGCGCATGGTAGCAGCACGTTCCTAGCCAAAGTTGAAGCCTCCCATGCCCGGGTAAGCCTTATGACTGTCGCTGCTTTTGCCGGCGGAAATCCATGCCAAACCACTGTTCTTGTCGGTAAATATCTCCATGTTGATGTCGGGATTTTCATTGAGCGTTTGAAACATGCGCGCAAATCCGTATTGCAGCGGATGCGGAGCCACGATGGCTGCTTTCACCTTGTTCTTGAGCGGTGCCTTTCGCCTTACCACCGAATAATCTATTATCGCCGAGAAATTCAAACTCATCCCCTCAATCGCCGACAAGTCAGCTATCCGGTCAGGAGACACCCTGGCCTCGGTTTCGATTTTCGCGAGCAAATCAACCATGTCCCGAATGTCTTCCGCCGTAACGTAGCCACGAAACGTCAGGCAAACGATGCCCTCCGCAATTTTGGAGTCTAAGGCCACCGAGACAGTGTAAATCAATCGGCTGTCGGTAGCGAGCCATTTTAAGTTTTATTTAGTGTGAATGAGATATTTTTTAGCTATACTTATGTCAGAAAAGCCCGCTGGCCATTCGCCCGGTGGGCCGGATATGCCATACTCACGAACCGAAGGTAAGCGATGCCACGCTGCGCCGTCCGGTCGGCGCAGCGCGCCAACCCTGCCAACTTGCGCACGGCCACCATTTTTATTTTTGGCTCGCGCGGACGCTTGCCTCCCAAATTTAAGATGATGTC
>DATEGR010000507.1:0-3142 GCA_035279985.1 Verrucomicrobiia bacterium | reverse complement strand
GAACCATGCAGTTGAGAATGGACGCCAAGCGACAACCAACACGCGTAGGACAGGCGTCGCGCCTGTCTCCATCTCAAAATTTCTCCTCACCAGTTGGTGACTGCCTATAAGCCGAGGAAACAACGCCTCAAGCCGGAAATTAAAAAGTCAGAGACAGGCGCGACGCCGTCCTGCGGCATCGTTGCGGCTAAGACGATTGAACCGCGTAGCGGCGGCCCGGCAGGACGCCTCTCGTTTCACGATTGGAATAATGCGGCGGTCTGCCGACGCCGCTCCAAAGCTATTTTCTATTTGCTCAATTGTATCCGGCAAGCACAGTTCAAATTTCCGGTGCTCTGCGGCAGCCGTCGAGCCAATGAATCAGGCTCAAAATGGGATGCTGCCATAACATGCGCGGGCCGGCGTAACGCATTATCACTTTAACCTGTTCCCGCCGGGCTTTCTGATAGCAATGGACAGGACAGTTGGCGCAGGTGGGCTTTTCCGCTCCAAACCGGCAGCGTTCCAGTCGCGTCGCCGCATAATCGTGGAGTTGTTGGCATTCCGGGCAGAGCGCGTCGTCGGTATCGTGATGGTCGTGGCAATAACAGCGGATCATCGCCTCGATGGTCTTCCATTCCCGGGCCAGCCGCCGGTTGCTGAAACGAATGGCCTTGAGTTCCGGTGCGGCGGAAGCCAGGAGTGCCGGAATGATTTTTCCCACGAACATTTTCACGTGGTCATTGTGGCATGAACGTGCCCCGCCGGATTTGATTCAGGTCAAGAATTCCTCAATTTTTAACCCCGCCGGATAATGTGAATTGATTGACCTGCATCAAACCTCTTTCCGGCGAAATGGCGCATAGTTTCTGCGGTTACCAAAAGTGTTTGCGCATTTATGAATCACGACCATGAAACTCCGTCATCGCCGCAAGTGGGCGGCGCAACCGACCCCAAGCCATTGACCAGGCAGCCGGCCACGGTGGTCTATGCCTGCTCGGGTTGCTCTGACGCCGGCGAACTGGCCGACCGCATCGCGCGGCAGCTTTCCCGCGACGGCGCCGCCCGGATGTCCTGCCTGGCCGGCATCGGTGGCCGGGTCAAAAGCCTGGTGACGACCGCGGAAAAAGCGGAGCGCATCCTGGTGGTTGATGGTTGTCCCTTGAATTGCGCCCGGCACACGCTCCGGCTCGCCGGCTTCGAAAACTTTGAGCATCTGGAATTGCACAAAATCGGCATCCGGAAAGGTTCCTGCCCGGTAACGGAAGAACGCATCGCGTCGGGGGTTCAAGCCGCCAGGGAAATTCTGGCCGGGGAACCGGCCGCCGAAAATGGCGGCGAGCCGCAATCGGAATCGTCACCAATGCTAGCCGCCGCGACCCTGGTGGGAATATGACGTGAGTCTAATCCGTTTCCGCGTCGTGCTTTACAAGTTACTGACAATGATATTCATGAAAACGGCCTTTAAGTTGCGCCTGATGACTGGAATCGTAGCGCTGGCATTCTCCCTTTTGCCGGTCCGCCACTTGCGCGCTGACGCCGCCGCGCTTCCATCGGATCTGCCGGTTGAACAGGCCGTGTTGACCTCGCCGCCGGATGTCCCGCCAACGATTACACGGAATCATCCGGCGAAAGTTGTCGTCAATCTCGAAGTGCGCGAGCAGGTCATGCGTCTCGCCGACGGCGTTACCTACAATTTCTGGACGTTTGGCGGCACGGTGCCCGGCCGCTTTATCCGCGTGCGCGAGGGCGATTTGGTTGAATTTCATTTGAGCAACGCGTCGGACAGCAAGATGCCGCACAACATCGACCTGCACGCGGTGGTCGGGCCGGGCGGTGGTGCGACGGCCTCATTCACCGCGCCAGGGCATACGTCGGTGTTCTCGTTTGCCGCGTTGAATCCCGGCCTTTACGTCTATCATTGCGCGATGGCGCCGGTGGGGATGCACGTTGCCGACGGCATGTATGGCCTCATTTTCGTGCAGCCCAAAGACGGAATGCCGAAAGTGGACCACGAATATTACGTGATGCAAGGCGAGGTTTACACGACCGGCACTTTCGGCGATCCAGGATTGCAAATGTTCGATCTGAACAAGGCGCTGGATGAACGACCGCCGTATGTCGTCTTTAATGGCGCGGTCGGTTCGCTCACGGACAGCCGCGCCCTTACCGCCCGGGTTGGTGATACCGTGCGCATCTATTTCGGCAACGGCGGTCCCAACCTTGACTCGGCCTTTCACGTGGTGGGTGTGCAATTTGAAGCGCTTTACCAGGACGGCACCATGACCAACGTGTTGCGTGACGTGCAAACCATACTGGTGCCGCCGGGTTCGGCCGCGGTCGCGGATTTCAAGGTTGAAGTGCCGGGCGTTTATTCGTTGGTGGATCACTCCATCTTTCGCGCTTTCAACAAGGGTGCGCTGGGACAACTGAGCGTCACCGGACCGGAAAATAAACAAGTCTATTCCGGGAAGCTCGCCGATATGGTTTATCAAGACATACCGGCTGACGATACGAATATGGCCGTTGTAGCCGAGCCGCCGAAACCTGTTGCCGCCACGGAGATAGCCTCCACGAAAATGGCCGGAACGCAATTCGCGAATGGGCAACGTGTCTTCAATCAAATCTGCTTTGCCTGTCATCAAGTCAATGGCCAGGGAATGCCCGGCGTTTTCCCGCGATTGGCCCGGTCCGACTTCCTGATGGCCGACAAGAACCGCAGCATCGGCGTCGTCCTTAAAGGATTGAACGGTGCGGTTACCGTCGATAGCAGCAAATTTGTGGGCTCCATGCCGCCGCTGGCGACTTTGAGCGACCAGCAAATCGCCGACGTGCTGACATACGTGCGAAACAGTTGGGGCAATTCCGGTGAAGCCGTCTCGGCGGAGGAAGTCCACCAAGTGCGCCAATCGCCTGCACCGGAAACCGCTGAAGCGCGTGCCGTGGAGTCGGCGGCCAGGTCCGGCGCGTTTGAATAGGAATTAAAATGAAAACATTCAACGTTCAACATTCAACACTGAACATCCAGGAGCTTTGGAGCACGGCGGTTGGAAAATTCATTGGGCGTTGGATGTTGATTGTTGGTTGTTCGATGTTTCCTCTCGTTTTATCCGCCGGAAATTTCCATGCCGGCAACGCGCCAACCGGCATGGTCTTGATACCC
>DATEGR010000506.1:0-11850 GCA_035279985.1 Verrucomicrobiia bacterium | reverse complement strand
ACGGCCGCTTTGGGCGTCGAAATCGTGCGTCGTTCGCAATCCCCAGTTGTCGTTCAACCGGTAAAAAATCGTGCTGGTGATGAAATTCTCGCCGGTGCCCAGAAAAGCGCTGCGCAGATACCAATGGCCGACGCCCCAACTCCACCGGTCATTCGGCGTGAGTGTGATTTGATGGAATGTCAGGTTCAGCTTGCTGTCGTTGATGTCATAACGCAGTTGGGATTCGAGCGTAATCCACGAACGCGGCTTGAACGACAATTTGGAATAGAGGTCGTTGAAAGTCTTTTGTGGTTGCAGAAAAATGGAATTCGTTTGCGAGTTGGGGCTGAGATTCCAGTCGAGCATCAGGTTCCAGTCCAACAGCGTATCGAGCTGGCTGGCGCGCCTGGTTTGCAGCGTGTTGCGCAGGCCGAAACGGATGACATTCTCACTGCCAATGGCATCAATGTCGTTATAGTCGGGAAATTGGATGGGCAGCAGCAACAGGCTGGGCAGTTGAGTGTCGAACTGCGGCAACTGCGGCGGCAGCGTGCTCGGCCGCGGCACAAAAACGTAATTCACCGACGGCTCCATGACGTGCCGCAGACCGTCCAGGTCCAGAATCGAATTCGTGGCCCCCGTCCACAAGCGGGAAACCTTGAAGGAAGCTTCGGCGCCGGTATCGAATATCTTGCGATAGGTTTCCTCGTCGATCGCGCCCGGTCCGCTTTCTTCACTGTAATACGTGAACCGCCCGCCGGCGTGCGGCGTCACATTCAGCCAGCCGAAGAGCGTCCACGGCAGGAGCAACTGGTGATAGGTATCGGCGCGCGCGGCGGAATAATCGGGCAGCGCCGGATTGTTCGTGTCGGCAAACATCTGGCGGTAATAACCGGCGGAACTTTCGCTTTGATAATAAAACGGCGTGTCGAAGATTTGCTGGCGGAAGCCGGTCAATTTCACGTCGGGCAACCGTTCGACCTGGTCAAAGAAGGGGTTGATGCGCGGCGTGGTCTCGGCGTCGAGGCTCCAGTTGTCCCAGTATTTGTTGACCTCGGTGAACGTGTTCGGCTGCGGATTGGCCGAGTAGGCGCCTTCGGAAAAATCGTGCAGCACCAGCGGGTCGGTCTGGTAATTCACCAATGCCTTGGCGTTCAGGTTGGTGAACGGCGTGGCCTGCCAGGCAAAGTAGAATTGCTGGCGATTTTTGGGAATGTTTCCGAACAACGGCAGATTATTCGTGCTCTGGTTCGGTTCCTGGTCGTGCACGTAGTAATACTTGAACGCGGCCTCGCCCCAGCGGTCCAGGTGCAGATTCAACTCCGGCCCCGTCCCGATACCGCGTTTTTCGCGATAATCCAGATGCAGCCGGCCATCCGCCGTGTTGCCGAGAAACCAGTTGTAGGTGCTCAGGAGATACGGCCCGTAGGCGCTGCGGTAACCGGGGATAAAACTGAAATTGTTCACGCGTTCACCCAGGGTGCGCCGGTAATAGGGAAAGTAAAACGTCGGCACACCGTCCATGAACAACACCGCATTCCACATCTCCACATATTGACCGGGAACAATCTTGATATGGCTGGCGCGAACGCGGATGGCCGGGTTGCTCACGTCATCGGTCGTGACAAAAACGTGGCGGGCGCTGTAGGTCTTGTTGGTAAGGTCGCCTGCCAATTCGCGGCCTGCCGCGAACGCCGGCGGCCGGCCGGTGCGGAATTCCTCGCTGCGCATCTGGTGCGTCTTGAAATTGTAGCGGATGTGTTCGCCAATCCAGGTCATATCCCCCATTTCGATGCGCACATGGCCGTCGGCCGTTGCTTCACCGCTTTTCTGATCATACGTGCCACTGTCTGCCATCAATAAGGTATCGCCGGATTTCACATAAATGCCGTTGGTCGCGATGACAAGGTCTCCTTGCATTTCGATACTTCCGGAAGGAGCGCCGGGAAGAATCTGATTGAGACCCCCGAATTCAATCGTCTGCCCTGTTTGCGCCAGGATGGTGACAGGATAAAGGGCGGCAAGAAGGACGAGCAGGAAGATGGCGGGCCTTCGCCGCGCCGGGGTGCTGACCGGCACGGATTCACGCGAATCGCGGTTGCTTTCAGGTTGCGTGCACGTAACGCTGGCTACGGCCACGCAGGCGGGCGCTCTTGTCATTCGGCGCGGCCAATTAAACAGAACCCTTCCCCACTGCCAAGCGGATTTGCCTCCCTCCAACTCTTAATCTTTTTCTTAATCTTGATCCGGATCTTCTCGTCACTATGCCATTTCCTTTGGCAAGCGGCGAAGCCCGGGACACGTAGCAAACTCGCTCGACCTGTTGGCAGCGCACCCGGCAACGGCAATAACGAGGGAGCACGCTCAAAACGGGACTACGCGGTAAAAGCGTTTCCCGCTGTTTGTGGCTTGCGAATCGATAAACTGGAATTGACCGGGCGGATTGTCCGTGACCGTACCCAGCGAGGTCCAATGGCTTGAAGGCAACGACAGGTTGGTCGTGGTCAATACCGTGAAGGTCGCGCCGGTGATGTTGGTGAACGCGAATTGGAACGCGCCATTGTTAAGCATTTGCGGGCTCGTCAGGGTGAACGGATCAACCTGCGCCGGTTGCACCTTCACCACCTGGTTGGGCCGGCTGTCCTGTCCGAAATACGCGCAGCCGCGCACCGGGTCGAAAACCCCCGAGCGCAACATGCACTCGCCGAAAGGAAGAATGCCGTCGCTGTTGGTGGTGACGTTGTTGGTGGTGTAGCCGTCGGGCGGCGGCGTTTCCGCGCCGCTCTGCAATGGCACATATCCCAATTCCACCGGCGGGTTCGTGCCGTTCATGGCGAACTGATAAACCCGGCCGGGATAGGTATTGTCATCACCGAAATAGACGAAGCCGTTGGCCGGGTCGGCCACCTGGGAAATAATCTGCACTTCATTCGTGTGCAGCAGAACGCCGCCAAACGGGACGGGTGAAGGCAACGAATCGCCGTCGCCCAATTTCACCTTGAAAATGGTTTCCGGAACGTTGGTGGTTCCGTTGTCCGTGGCGTAATAGGCGTAGCCATGCACCGTGTCAATGGAACTGGTCCACAACGGTAAAGGCGTCGCACCAAGATTGGTTGTGCCGATGCGGATGGGCGCGTTGGTACCGGGCGTCAATTTGATTTTGACCACCTGCGGAATGGCCGGGGCGGTGTAAAGGACGTAACTCGCAAAATATGCATAGCCGTTCTTCGGATCAATCTGGCCCCAGGCAAAATTGCTTTCGCCGGGATTGAGCGTCACCGAAGAAACTTCCGTGAACGAGGAGAGCTGCACTTTCACCACCCTGGCCGCCGAACCGTTTCCACCGCACATCACATAGGCGTAATGGTTCAAAGGATTCGGGTCGGAACTGTCAATCACGATGGACATGCCGAGCCAGGCCGGTTCGACCAGCGTGAGCGAACCTGCGGCGCTGACTGAATTGGTTCCCGCGCCCAGCGCAAACCGATAGATCGTTCCTTGACCAGGGCTCGCTTTGGGCATGTACGCATAACCCAGCGCCGGATCAATCGCGCCTTCGGTGAACTGGCCGGTCAAAATATTGGTCCCGACTTGCACCGGCAGATGGCCGGTGATGTCCAGCTTGGTCAGGTAGTTGCCGAAGAAGTATGCGTAGCCGTTCGTGGGATCAATCACCGCCGCATACATCCCCTTGTCATCCGGACTGGTATGCCGCGGCACCAGTGTGGTGTGGCCGATGCGTTGTGGATTGCCCGCCTGCATAACCGGGGCGAATCCGGCAGCCAGCGCCAGGAAAACAATTGAGCAACGGGTTCGCATAAATGATCCAGAGTTCAGTTGTTCTGTCCAGCAATTTGACTGCCAGCCGGTCTTGACTGGAATTTTCGAGCGCAACCTGTGCGGTACAAATGAAAACTTCAGTTTGCAGCACAGAGTGTCTTGTGGCTGGCGGACAAAAAACCGGCTGAAGAATACACCGCAGGTGATCCGGCAGCTTTGCCGGCGTTGTAGGCGTTAACTTCACCCCTCGTGCTCCTCACGCAATATTCAATTCGTGTTAATCCGTGAAATTCGTATCAAAACCTTTCGCGGATTTTCACAACCGCACCGGAATTTTCTTCTCCGCCAAAAAACGTTTCACGTCGCCGACGGTGTAGGTGCCAAAATGGAAAAGGCTCGCCGCCAGGACGGCATCGGCCTTGCCGGCGAGCAACACCTCAGCCATGTGTTCCAGCGTACCCGCGCCACCGCTGGCCACCACCGGCACCCCTACCGATTCGCTGATGCGCCGGGTGATGACCAGATCAAATCCCGCCTTGGTGCCGTCGGCGTCAATCGAGTTTAAAACAATTTCACCCGAACCGAACGCGACTGCGCGTTTGGCCCATTCGATGGCGTCCAAGCCGGTGTCCCTGCGGCCGCCGTGTGAAAAGACTCCCCATTTGTCTGGTCCGGTTTTTTTTGCGTCAATCGAGACCACGATGCACTGGCTGCCGAATTTTTCCGCGCCTTCGCGGATGAGTTCCGGCCGGGCGAGCGCGCTGGAGTTGATGCTGATTTTGTCCGCGCCGGCCCGGAGCATGGTGAACATGTCGTCCACGGACTTGAGGCCGCCGCCGACGGTGAGCGGCATGAAACATTGGTCGGCGGCGCGTTCAATCACGTCCACCATCGTCTTGCGGCCATGCGCCGTGGCGGTGATGTCGAAGAACACCATTTCGTCGGCGCCCTGTTCGTTGTAGCGGAGCGCCAGTTCCACCGGGTCGCCGACGTTGCGCAATTCGCCCGCCTCGGCCTTGCCGAACTGAACGCCGCGCGTGACCTGGCCGGCATGAACGTCGAGGCACGGAATGACTCGTTTGGCAATCATCGCCTCCATTGAAACGCGACCCGCCGTGGAAGGCAAATTATTACGTAGCAAGGCAGTGTTCTGATTGGTTGTAGCGTCGAGCCTGCGGCTCGAATAAATCGGCGCACAGCGCCGACACTACAACAATATCTCTTTGGCCATCGGGCAAAACCTCAAGGCAACGGCGGCCCGGCAACGACCCGGTAGAAGCGCACCGGGAAGGTACTCGTGTTCGCATCAAACCAGTCAAAGGGCGACGGCGGCGAATTCGTTGTAAAGATGGTCTGCCAGCCGGTCAAATTCGTCGAAGCCTGCACGGAGTAATCAGGCCCCACCTCGCCGGCGACGGTCAGATGCAACTGCCCGCCCACCGTGGATGAAATCACGCTCGGTTGGGTCAATGGATTGACGGTGACGTTGAAACTCTGCATCGCGCTCAGGCCGGGCATGCCGCTGTCGTACACCTTGATGGTGACCGGGTTGGCGGTGTTCGCCTGCGTCACCAGCGGGCGCCAGGTGAAAACGCCGCTGTTCGTATCGAGCGTAGCGTTGGTGGGGGCGTTGAGCAGGCTGAAGCTCAGCGTCGGTGGCGGCGTGTCCGTGTCCGTCGCAACGGCCGCAATGACGAGGGTGACGCCGGCGTTAATGTTGGTGTCCGCGATCGGGGAAAGTGTCGGCGGAGAATTGGGCGCCCCGACGACGAGCACCGCATTGGTGCTGTTGGTCGAACCCGCCAGGTTGGTCACGACCACGGAATAAGTGCCGACGTTGGTGGTTTGAACATTAACCAGCGTCAGGGCCGGGTTGGTGGCATTGGCAATCGGCGTGTTGGTATTGAAATACCATCGGTATGCCAGCGGCATGCTGCCACCGGCCACGACGGTAAAGGTAACGCTGTTACCGGGTGCAACCGTCTGGCTGTGCGGATGGGCGACAATGAAAGGAGCGGTGGGCGCATAGGCGGTCATCAACCAATTGGTCTTCGCCCAGGCCAGCACGCCGGCACCCGCGCCGGCCGTCGGACTGGTGACGATGGCCTGAAGCTGGGCCGGGTCATCCGGGTAATACGCGTACGGCAGTTGATTTCCCGGCAGATTCCAGGAGAAAGAAATGATGGGCGCCTGGAACGGTCCCATGGGATTGCCGGGATCCGTGCTGTTGCCGCGGATGACAGTGCTGTCCATCTGGTAAATGGTATCGAGCGCCTGAATCTTGCCGGTGTAGGCGGGGTTGGAAGGATCGGTCTGATTGTTGCGCAGCGGCCAGAGGCAATCAATATAGACCGATTTTTCCACCAACAACGCCCCGTTCTCGGTGGAAATAGCGCCGTTGATGGGTGGATTGAAACTGTAGGTGTTGTTGAGGGTATTTTGGTCGGCCGTGCTCAAGGTCGCCGCAATTGAATTGCGCAGGCGCTTGGCGGCCAGCACCAACGTGTCGTCCGCATAAATGTTGTAATCATGCACGTTGCCGGCGCGCAGCCGCGGCACACAACGGTCCCACACGCTGTTCAACCACAGGTGATGGAACGTCATCGAAATGGTCGCGTTGTTTGGGTCGAGATCGTTCTGGCCGGCCAGGTGGGTCTTGTCGTGCCCCTGGATGATCGTCACGATGTTGGTGGGGCTGAATCCGCGGGTGCGCAGGAAATTATAGAATGCGTAACTTGTTTTGTTGGATTCCAGCGAATTGATTTGCTGCCAGACCCAGCTGTTGGCGTTGGTGGCGCCGTCGTCACCGGTGTATTTGAGCCACGACAGGTTGATGGCCGAACAGCCGGCCTTGGTATCCACCAGCCCATCGTAGGATTTGGTGAACGTGCAATGATCAATCCAGATGTTGCTCACCGCGCCACCGTTGCCGAGCGTGATGAAATCCCAGTCGTTCCGGTCGTATTGGCCTTTGGTGCTTTCATCCCATTCCCAATTCTCGTCGAACTTCAAATTGCGAATGATGACGTTGCTGCAGCTTTTGATGTTGAAATTGCAGTGTTTGATGGTCGCGCCGCTGGCGGAGAAAATGGTCAGTCCGCTTCTGGGCTTGATGTCAATCAGACTCTCGCCCACGTTCAGGAGCACCGGGTGCAACAACGGCGCGGTGTTCGCGCGGAACGGGCCGACGGCCTGCACCGTCGCGCCAACCTCATTCCAACCCAGGCTCAAATCGTTCATGATCTCGATCACCTTGACCGAGCCGGCCGTCTTGTAGGCAGACTGGAGGGCGTTGGCGAAATCGAGCGCGGTGTAAACTTTGCGATACGCCGGGTCGGTGTCGGGAATGACGCCGCCGCCGGTGGTGCTTTGTCCAAAGCCCACCAGGTTATAATCGGAATTGGCCACCGGCACGGTAGTAGTCACGGTCAATACCGCCGCGCTGCTGGTCGCGGTGCTGACGGAGTTGGAAGCCATGACCGTATAGCTCCCCTCGTCCGTGGGCTGCACGTTCGTCAACGTCAAGGTCGATGAGGTCGCGCCCGAAATCGGGGTCGAGTCCTTGCTCCATTGATAACTGATGGGTTGCGTACCCGTGGCCGAGGCGTTGAAGCTGGCCGTGCCCCCCAGCACCACCACCTGCGAAGCGGGCTGCGACGTAAAGACCGGCGCCACCGGATTGGTGTTGATGGCGAGAACCGCATTGGAACTGGTAATTCCACCGGCAACGTTGCTCACAGTCACCGAATAGATGCCGGCGTTGGTCAGTTGAACGTTGGCGATGGTTAGAGTGGGGTCGTTGGCATTGGCCACCGGCGTGTTGGTATTGTAATACCATTGATAACTCAACGGTTCACTGCCCCCGGCGGTGACCGTAAAGCTGGCGGTTCCGCCCAGAGAAACGGTCTGGTCCTGCGGCTGCGTGATAATCGAGGGCGAATCCGGAATGTTGACGGTGAGCTGGGCCACGGCGCTCGTCACCGAGCCATAGGCATTGGTAACGATGACCGAATAACCGCCCGCGTCCGAAGGCTGGACGTTGGTCAGCGTCAACGCAGAACCGGTTGCGTTCGTCAATGCGGTGTTGGTGTTGTAATACCATTGATAACTCAAAGGCAGGGTGCCGCTGGTCAGGACACTGAAGGTGGCGTTCTGACCAACCAGCACGGTCTGGTCCTGCGGGTCCGTGGTGACGGAAGGCGCGGTGGCGCCGGGAATGAATTCCACCGCGAAAAGCGTCGTGTCGAATGAAGTCGCCGAATCATTGGCATCGGAAGGCCGCAGACCGAATGTGTCGAACGTGAAGCTGTTGGGCGCGCTGTCAGTGTAGGAAATCGAAGCGCTGCCGGTGTTGTTAAGACTGCCGCCGGTCATGGTGGCGGTAATGTCCAATCCCCCGGCGGCGTTGCGGGCAAACGTCATGACCAGGGTGTATTGCGTACCGCTGGCATATCCGGTGTGGCCGCTGGTCGCTCCATTGGCCAGCGACGTCCAACTGCCGCTGGAAGACAGGAAGGCGGAACTGGTCCCCGGCGCGCTTCGTTCCATCAATTGGAACGGGGTGCTGCTGCCCAGCGTCGTGGCCATGTTCATAAATATGCCGTAACCCGCGTAAGTACTGCTGCCCGGGCTGTTATCGCTGGTCAGTCGCGAGGCCGAGGGACTGTCCACCACCGCCAGACGCAGACCGCTGGAACTGGTGCTGCCGGAATTGACACCCGAGGGAGTAAAGACCCATGTGATTTTGAGCTGATCTCCCGCGCCAGCCAAAGTGACCGGACTCGACTCGGGCGTGAAATAAGTCGTGTAAGATGCCGACGAGGTCGTGCTCGGCTCTCCCAATGTCAGATGTCCGGGAGTCACCGTGGCAGTGGCATTGCCGCCGATGAACCACGCGGACTCTAAATCCCCGCTGGCGTTGTAATCCACGCCCATCTCCGAGTACGGCGAATTCGGGTCGTTAAATGCCGGATAGGTGCGGGCGGCGAAGTTCCAGACGTTGCTGACCAGCACGGTGGCATGGCTGGACAAAACCATCCCGAACAGGAGAATGAAAGTTAAAGCGGCAAGGCGAGGGTTTCTCATAATGATTTCTGAATTATTGCGAAGCAGGTGTTTGAACAACGGGTTTTGATTTAAGATTAACGGGTTTGAAAGAAGAATAATGCGAAACGCGCATTAGTCAGCATTGACGTTCTGCAAATGTCCTTGAAAATTAGGCACTCCCGGACTCCGCGGTTCACTCACACCGGCCTCGGCCCGGTGTTTCCCATGCCATTGGCATGCCGCTGGCTGCGGAAGGCAATGCCGTTCCGTGCGAGGAAACCCGTTTGTCGCCGTGGAGGTGAGTCCGCTTATTTCCGCATTTGACCCAATTTGAGCCGGCTCAGGCCGGCGGCTGCGAGTGGGAGCCATGAGTTACACGTGTTGAAACTTGTTTACTTCGGCGGCCGACAAAATATATTCAGGGGTCACGTGCCGACGTGGCGGAATTGGCAGACGCGCTAGACTCAAAATCTGGTATCCGTAAGGATGTGTGGGTTCGACCCCCTCCGTCGGCACCACCTCGAGATATCCGTTACATCTTCGCTGATAGATTGTCCGGTTTTGAAACGTCCAAAGTCCAAACTGGTTCTTGACATACAGAGTGCTAAATGGATTTTCAAATTGAGTTACCAGCCGTGTATTTCCTCTGACCGTCGTGAAGTTACTTACATCCATCAATTCGGATACAATGATTGGGAAATACCATCCTTTCTTTCAAATATAACTTGACTGTAACCGCACTCCTGTGGTATCCGTCTTTTCGTTCGATGAAAACCTGTATGAACATATCAACCACGAGTTGGCCGACGATGTCGGCCCCGAAAGTCTTCGGGGCACGTCATAATAGGTCAAGCCAGGGTTGTGGGTTCAGCCTTGGCCTATCCAATGCCTATTCAGGGCAAAAACCCGAGATTAATTTGGATAGACTTATGGTAAGCAGGTAACGAATCGAAACAGAATTTATTCACCCTGCTTACCGCGTGTAAGCAGGGTTTTTTGTTTTCCCTGCGGAATTGAAAGAATGAATGGCAGTTAACGAAAGATGAACGATCTGTGAACAGGAAAAGCACGACGTCTGGATGATGTCTTCTGGCGACAAGTTGATTTTGGCGAGGACGAGCTTTGAATCGTCACCGATGTGGTGTGCCCACGAACGGGAAATCGCATCGCTGGAAAGAGTGAAACGAATTTTACATGTTAAGGGCTTCGGAGGAGGTGTGCCCCTAAACACCGAAACAGCCGCCGTGAAACCGCGGGTTGGGGTCGAATAGATCGCCAAGAGGTGTTTGTTCTTTGTTGAACCCCGACAACAAGTCGGGGTGAAATGGCATGGGCCGGAAGTGCAATGACACTTCCGGCCCTTTTAATTTCCGCGGTTGTGATTTAACAGCAGAATGGCTCCCCGCCAGGGAGCATGTCCGGGTGCGATCCCCGGCAACCGCACCAATTCATTTTCGATTGATGATTCACGATTTACGATTTCCCAGGAGGCTGCGCGTCAGCACGCGGCCGGGTCTCCAAAACTCAGCTTACTCCGGGCGGCACGGAGGCAGCCTGCCAAATCATAAATCGTAAATCGTAAATCATAAATTTCTTCCGGGGTCGTGGCAGACAAGCAATGCACTTGCCCTGCAAGCAGGCTGATGTGGGAGCGTTACCCACCGACTCCACCAATTTCAATTGCGGGAAACTCGACCAACGCACAGAGAGAAGCCTCATAAACTTCTTCAGGTGGGTGTAACTCCCACTCCCGCTACCACTGCTTGCGCAGGGCCACCACGGGAAGTGATCCGGCTGCCCGACTGTAAATCGGGTGTCACAAAACAAAGTCGGAAGTGACGAGCTGGAGCATTACCAGCACTTCCCACCATTTCGGACTCGTAGCTCAATTAGCAGAGCGCCCCGTTGTCTGCGGGAGGGTTGAGGGTGCAACTCCCTCCGGGTCCGCCAATTTCAAATCTTACCGCGAGGCCGTTTCCCAAGGTTTCGGCGTCGCGTTTCTCCCGCCTCCGATCTCTAAAATCCATCGGGGCGAACAGCGCGTAGCGTAGTAGCCAACGCACTCGGCTTGGGACCGAGGGATCGCAGGTGCATTACAGTTCGCGACAGCGAACAGCGTCACTTGGGGCACCCATCTCGTAAGGCTTGGGAAGCCCACTCCCGCCGCGCTGACCAATTTCGAGTTGCTGCCGTGGCCGAATACATGAGGCATCCGTCTTCTAAACGGAACGATGTAGGTGGAACTCCTGCCGGCAGTGCCATTGCCAGGTGGTGTCAAAGTAGCACGACGGTTTGTTAAGCCGCACGGTGTTGGTGCGAGTCCAACCCTGGCAGCCATTTTCTATTTATGATTTATGAATGACGATTTACGCGTCGGTAAATACTCACGACTGCCAGTAAAATCGTAAATCAACGCAAATTTTTCGGATGGTTGGCAGAGTAGCAATGCCCCGGTCCCGAAAACCGTGAGAGCCTCCCGGCTGCGTGGGTGCAATCCCTACACCATCCGCCATTTAATAACCAAAAACCAAAGGAAATTCCATGAAACCAATCATGCGTTACCAAAGCCAGTTGCTCTTTCGCAGGAGCTATAAACCAATCCGGAATATTCGCATCCGGCCGGTGCCGAAGCTGAACCTGGCATTTCGCCCGGTACGACGCTTCGGTGCCAAGCCGAGACTGGAACTCGTCCCGTAGCTCAAAAGCAGAGCACTCGCCCGATAAGCGAGAGACCGCGGAGCGTTACCACGCGGGACGACCAGCCTGCGCTCCGAGCTTCGGCTCGGCAGGCCAACCTTTGCCTGTCGGGCTACGGCCCGGCAGGCCATCCCCTGGGTAGCTGAGGCAGATTAGCGCCTCGCTGAAGACGAGGAGACGTCGGCGCAATACCGACCTCAGGGACCACGGATGCCCTACGCAAGTAGTCCGTGAATGCAAAGCAGCTCGCGCAGCCGGCCTTTCAAGTCGGGCCTAATCGGTGCAAGTCCGATCACGGATGCCATTTTAGTTGATAGTCCTGAGTTGATAGTTGATAGACAAAGGCGT
>DATEGR010000505.1:0-7698 GCA_035279985.1 Verrucomicrobiia bacterium | reverse complement strand
AATGACAGTGTCCTGGCCGTCAACCGTAACCCCGAGTTTGCCGCGATAATGGCGGAGATATTTTTCCGACGGAAAACGATCCGCAAGGAATAACCGGACCGGCAACACCGGGAAATGACTCTGCGCGACATCGGTCAAACTATTGAAAGGCGAGATGAGAACGACGCCTGCGATTTTGTTGGAATAAGTTCCGGCCAGATACGAGGCGACACCCGTACCGAGCGATTCGCCGACCAGATGGATGGGCTGGTTGAGGGGAAGACTTTGAAACGCCTCGTCAGCAGCATTAAACAGGCTCTTTTGACCGGGTGAACCGGGACGATCCTCATAACCGGGATATTCCAGAATAAAAACGTCGAACGCCGCCTCAGCTTGAATTGCGTCGGCGTAATGGCCCGAGCCAACCGCCGTGCTGCCGTTGCCATACATGATCAGGACCGATCCGGCCGCCGGTTGTTTCGGTGACGGGCGTTTTAATCCGATAAAGTCACCGGCCGGATTCGTCCAGCGTTCCAGCCCCGCGGCTTGCGCCATTTGGTCCACCTGTTCATGGCTGAAGACGGAAGGATAATAAATCAGCCGGCGCTGAAACGTTGCGCAACCGGCACAAATTAGAAGATAAAGCCCGGCAAACCGTACCAGTCCCCGCTTGAGTCGTTCGCGAAACGTGGGCCTGTCATGTTTGGTGTCTTGGTTCATGCCGGGCGATAATCACAGAATTGCGGCTGGAGGGTGAATTGAAGATTTTTTGGTAAACATTGAACAGGCGAACGGTTTTCCGTTCGCCTCTGGTTATTGGAAGGCAGCGCTTCGTTGCCGCCCAAATTTCAGGTGACTAACGAAGCAGTGCCCTCCCCATTTCAACTCACGTCCTCAAACCTCCTTCAACGCGCGGTTGATGCGTTCGATGGCTTCGTCGATTTCCTGCCGGTTCTTGAAGCCGATGACCACGGCGTCAATTTCCGGTTGCGACATGGCAAAGCGGATGGATTTGTCGCGGTCGGCCGGACTGGTAAAGGTGCCGTTGCCGCAGATTTTCATGCCAATTACGCCGCGGCCCTTCGCGTGCATCATTTTGATTTGCTGCATCACCGGGGCGATGTCATGACGGCGGCTGCCCCAGGAACCGGTATCGCCGTCGGTGTAAGCGCCCTGCGGATTCACCCGCACCAGATGCACCTCGGTCCAATCCGAAGCCACGGCGGCGCGCAAGGCCGGCAGGCTGTGGCAGGAAACGCCCTTGGCCCGGATCCATTTCCGTTGCTGGGCCTCGCTGAAGGCGTCCATGACCCGCTTCCAGTTGTCGGTCCACTGGCCGCTGGTCATGCAATGCACCAGCAGGCTGTCAACATAATCGGTGTTGAAAGTTTTGCGGTGTTGGTCGATCACGGCCAGCACGTCGGCCGGCCGGCCATCCACCTTGGATTGGATGAAAAGTTTTTCCCGCGGCAGCCCCTTGATGGCATCGGCAATCAAACCAAACGTCTGGTAAGATTCGGCGGTGTCAATATAGGTGATGCCGCGGTCGTAGGCGTAATGGATGAGATTGACGAAGGCGTTTTTGCCCTCGGCGGTTTGGATGTAACCGTTATCGCTGCCGGTGCCGAATCCCAGCCGGCTCAGCTTGATGCCGGTTTTGCCCAGCGTCACCTGGTCGGTCGCGGTGCGCACCACCGCCGGATTGGCGGCGACACCGGTTTCCGCCAGCGCCCACGGCGAGAGCAGCACGGTGCCGGCCAGGGCGGTGGTGGTCTTGAGAAATTGGCGGCGATTTAAACCATCACAGTTACGGAGCGGACGTTTCATGGGAATTTTGTGTTCAACCTGGAGTAATGGGGACAGCTCAACGCGGGCCGCGGGGAAAGGCGGCTATCGGGCAAAGAGGCGGCCTGGCACATGGGTCACAGATACCACCGGCTTAAGGAATTGCAACCGCAATTTACCTCGACATAATCAGGCCTTTCACGTTATTCTTCAGAAGTCGAGTGGGATGGACAGGAGGGTCAAAAAAATATTGGAACATTCTTCCGGTTTCTCCCTCTCAAATTAGCCAGGGGAAGTTTTGAATCAAAACCCGGGCATCAAATTAGAGGAAAATGTTATGAAAACAATGTTTAGGGTGATCCCCAGCAAACTGTCATTGACCCTTTTAATCGCAATGGGGACTGTGTCCGCCACCTTTGCTCAAGGCGACATCCCCTCCGGCACGATCGTCGGCTCCGGGAGCGGGCCTTTTAATTACAGCTTGACGTTCAGCGACGGGGCGAGTGCCACCAGCCCGATCGGGAGTGTCTGGTATGGGTGGATTCCCGGCTTTTTTTACCTCCCGTCATCGCCCACCAGCGCCTCAGCCCCCGTCGGCTGGTCGGCGACCGTTAGCGGAAATTCAGTCCAATACGTAGCCAGCTCGTCGTTGTATGACATCCAGCCGGGCCAGGCCTTGTCCGGGTTTGGTTATCAGGCAACGTTTTCGCCGGCGCAACTGGCGGCGGCGCCAAATTCAGGCGACTCCTACGCTTATACGGCCGGACTTTTCTCAGATGTCGGCGCCGGCTTTACTGTGCAGGCAGTACCCGAACCTTCCTCGATGGGTTTGCTGGGAGCCGGCGGTCTGGGTCTGATGTTGGCCGGTTGTCGGTATTTGCGCACTTCGAAGGTCGTGTCTAAAGGTTGATTCGAAATCGGTGTCATTCATGAAAAAGGCGAACGGAATTTCCGTTCGCCTTTTGATTTGTTCTTTGCCCTTCGATCTCCATTCAGGCGTTGCGTCAGCCCAACCTTCCCGGGCGATACAAATTTGAAGACTGAGACGTTGCGCCGCAGGTCCGATACTCAGACAGGTCGCCGTTGCAACCGCTGAAGCGGAGCGCTTTCTTTTTGGGGACGCATCTTCTCCAAACATTCCGGGCAAATGCCGTGGGTAAAATCAACGCCGGCGGACTTATGGAAGTAAGCTTCGACCTGATCCCAGTATCCCTCGTCATCGCGGACGCGCTTGCACCAGGCACAGATGGGCAGCAGCCCTTGCAGCGTTTTGATGTGATTGAGCGCATCCGCCAGGTGCAGCGAAACCCGCCTGAACTCCAACAAGGCCATCACCTGGCGCACCAGGGCCTGCATCGCCTTTTCCTGTCTGGCGGAAAGCTCGCGCGGTTTCCGGTCCATGGCACAGAGGGTTCCCAGGGCCAATCCTTCCTGGTTGACCAGCGGAAAGCCTGCGTAAAACCGGATGCGCGGTTCGCCCTTGACCAGTGCATTACCGGCAAATCGCCGGTCCTTCTCGGCGTCCCGGATCACCAGGGGCTTGTGCTGAAGAATCGTATGCGCGCAGAACGCGATCTCGCGCGGCGTTTGCTGCCGGGTCATTCCCACCCTGGCTTTGAACCACTGCCGGGCTTCGTCCACCAGGGAAATCGTGGCGATGGGAACCTGGCAAATGTGCGCAGCCAGGGCAGTGATGTCATCGTACGGCTGCTCGGTCCCGGTATCGAGAATGCGATACTCCTTAAGGGCGGCCAGGCGTTCAGCTTCATTGTTGGGGAGCGGGACATTCATTTTTCAGTAACTTTCAACTCAGAGCAGAACCAGATCACTTTCACAGGCCAAACTAGCACAATTCCCGCAGAGCGAAAGTTGTGCGTTGCTTTCAGAGAGCTCTCGGGTGGCGTCGGCACAGGGTAAATCAGCGAACGGTTGTCCGTTCACCTTTAAAAGTACTTGCAACCGTGATAGTAAGGACGGAAATCGGCCACCGCGCCGCCGGCGCGACTGAGACATTTCAGATGGCCGCAAAAAATCAGCCGGCGGGTTTCTGGTAAACCAATCGGGAAATTCCCGTTCACCTGATGTTGTCGGAAGGCAGCGCTTCGTCGCCGCTTTAATTTCAGGACGCCGGCAAAAGAGTGCCCTCCAGGTCGCTTCATAAATTGAACTTGCCGGCCAGTCAGGTTTGTCTCAGTGTCGGTTCATGAACTTCCCACCGTTTTGGGCCAAGGGCGCCAGCGGGGATTTTTTATGCTGGCGCTGGTCAAATGACAGCCTGGCCGAGGCACAAGCCCTCGCCGCGCAAGCGGCACAACAACTTGCCGACCGCTTCAAGCACGGTGACATCCCCCGGCACCATCATGGTTATTATCCCGACCGCCCTTTCCGTGAACCGGTGCTGCGCGAAATCAAAAGCCGCGCCGGCGAAATCGCCGCGGTCGTTACGCGCAATTCGTACGGCTGTCTGGTGCTGAACACGGCGCGGGTGATGTTCGTGGACGTGGACCTGCCGGAACCGAAACGTCCGGGGCTTTTCCAGCGGTTGTTCGGCAAACCCCAAGTCGCGCCCCCGGACAATCCTCAAAACGAAGCGATTGCCAAGGCTGAACTCTGGGCGCGCAATCATTCCGGCTGGGGCTGGCGGATTTACCGGACGCGCGCCGGCCTCCGCTTGCTGGCCACACATGCCCCGTTCGACCCGGAAACGGCGGCTTCGGATGGCGTGTTTGACGCGCTGGGCGCCGACCGGCTGTATCGCCGGCTGTGCCAGACCCAGAAATGTTTTCGCGCGCGGCTCACGCCCAAATATTGGCGTTGTCGGGGCGACCGTCCGCCAACTCGTTGGCCGTTTGAGAGCGAGAAAGCTGAGAAGCGCTTCAGCACGTGGCAGGCAGAATATGACCGTTTGTCTGCGCCCTTCGCCACCTGTGAATTCATCCGGCAAATCGGCAACCGTGACGTGCATCCCGACGTCCAACTCATCCTCGGTGTTCATGACGAATCCACGCGAGCCGAGTCCAAACTGGCACTGGCCTGAACACCGGATCGGCGTACGGTTCCAGGCGATTGCGTGGATGCAAATGGGGTTGAACGGCGGCGGGGTCGGACATACGATCGCCGGCAATGCACACCATGAGCCGGCGCAAATTCATTGCCCGACTGGGCGCGTCGAGTGCGGTCCTGGCCGCGTCATCCTGGCTGGAAGGACTGGGCTATGCTCAGATCGCCAAAGGCCCGGCCCGGGTCACCATCAACCAGGCCCGCTATCGCTCTCTGTTAGACCGCCGCCTGCTCGGCTCGTTCCTGGAGCACCTGGGCCGCGCAATCTATACCGGTGTCTATGAGCCCGGATCGAAACTGGCCGATGAAAAAGGCTTTCGCAAAGACGTCATCGCCGAAGTTCGCGAGCTGGGTGTTCCGATCATCCGCTATCCGGGCGGCAATTTCGTGTCGGGTTATCATTGGCTGGACGGCGTGGGTCCGAAGGACCAGCGGCCGACGGTGCTGGACCGGGCCTGGAATACTTTGGATACCAATCAATTCGGCACCAATGAATTCATGGATTGGTGCAAACGGGTCAACACCGAGCCGTTGATGGGTTTCAATCTAGGCACCGGCACACCGGAAATGGCCGCCGCCCTGGTCGAATATTGCAATGTGGAGAAAGGCACCAAATGGAGCGACCTGCGGCGGAAACATGGCTACCTGCAACCCCACAACGTGAAGTACTGGTGCCTGGGCAACGAAATGGACGGTCCGTGGCAGATGGGACATTGCACGGCGCGCGAATACGGCGAGAAAGCACGAGACGCCGCGCGCCAGATCCGGAAGGTGGATCCCGACGTCCAGCTCATCGCCTGCGGTTCGAGCAACACCATCCTGGACACCTATCTGGTCTGGGATCGGGAGGTATTGGAACAATGTTTTGACCAGGTGGACGGAATCTCGTTGCACAATTACTACGGCAATACGCCGGAATTGACCGGGAACAACAGCGCCCGTTACCTGGCGATGAATCTGGACATGGAACGCCAGATCCACGAGATCGCCGCGGTTTGCGATTACGTGCAGGGGACCCTGAAATCATCCAAACGATTGTGGCTGTCATTTGACGAATGGAATGTCTGGTACCGCGCCCGGGGCGGACGGTTTGCTGACGGCCAGCGGACGGTGGCGCCGCATCTGTTGGAAGAAGTGTACAATCTGGAAGACGCGCTGCTGGTCGGCGGTTTTCTCAACACGCTGCTCCGGCAATCCGGCCGGGTGCGCGTGGGCTGTCTGGCCCAACTGGTGAATGTCATTGCCCCGCTGGTCACCAACGAAACCTCGGTGTTGCGCCAGAGCATTTATTATCCGTACGCCTGGGCCCTGAAATACGCGCACGGCAAAGTCCTCGATCTGCTGGTGGAATCGGAAACCTACCCGATTCACGCGGAAGGCTTGCGTGCCGACTTCGCCCGCAACGACGAAGTCCCCTACGTGGACGTGACCGCCACGCTCGATCCGGAGGCGGGAAGGCTTTGTTTGTTTATGCTGAATCGCGACCTCAAATCAGAGCGGGAGCTGGTCGTGGAATTTCGGGATCCGGCGCCGAAACAGGTTTTGACATGCGAAACGCTGACCGGGTCCGATTTGAAAGCCGTCAATACGTTTGCACAGCCCGGGCAGGTGGCGCCGCGCGCGCTCGTCGCGCCGGCCGCGGGTTCCCAAATGACCTTCAAACTGCCCGCGCGCTCCTACAGCGTCGCCCAACTGGCGACGGCGTAATCATTTCCTACCGGTCGGCCATCAATCGCGCAGTTTCCCCGGCAGAGAGAAATGATACGTTCCGGCTTCGAGCTGAAAGCGGGTGAAGGCATCGTTTGAAACCGGGAGCGGCTGGCCGGATGGCCGGACTTCGTGCGGCGGCACCGGCAGTTCCAACGTCGCGGAACTGTTTGGCGGAACGGTGACGTCGTAAAGCAATTGGCCTCCCTCGGCGCGCCAACTGGAAACAATCCAGCCGTAAGGCGAATCGAAAGTCGCCCGAACATGTGTAAGCCGCGTGGTGAATTGCGGCTCCAGGAAGAAATGTTTGTAGCCGGGACTGGATTCGTCGAGCCGGATACCCGCCGCGCCGGAGTAGAGCCACGCACCCACGGAACCGAGCGAATAATGGTTGAAGGAATTCATCGAGGAATCCTGAAAGCCGTGTTCCGGCGTCCAACCGTCCCAACGTTCCCAAATCGTGGTGGCACCGTGCTTCACCGAAAACAGCCACGACGGATAGGTATTGGTCAGGACCAATTTCCACGCGAGGTCGGAGCGGCCGATGGCCGTGAGCGCGGGGCAAACCAGCCCGTTGCCGACGAAGCCGCCGGTCGCCTGACCGTGCTGCTCGACATTATCCGCCAGGCGCTGCGCGGCGGCGGCGCGAAGATTGTCGGGCAACAGGCCGAATTGCAGCGCGAGGAGGTAAGCCGTCTGGGTGTTGCCCCGGATCAGGCCGTTGGTGGCGACGAAGTCTTTGTCGAAGGCGTCTCGGATGTCCTGGAACAACTGGTCGTATCTGGCTGCGTCGTTGGTCTGGCCGAGCAACGCCGCCGCCCGGGCCACCAGTTGTGCGGAGTGAGCGAAGTAAGCCGTGTCCACCACTTCAGTCGGTGTCCGCACTGGCGCGAGGTGGTCACCGACGCCGCCACTCAAAATCAGGCGGAGCGAGCGACGTTTGCTGAAATCCACCCACCGCTTCATGAACGGATAATTGTCCGCCAGAAAGGCTTTATCGCCGTAAGTCTCGAACATCACCCACGGGATGATGACGCCGGCGTCGCCCCAGACCGGCATGGCCGGTTGCGGGCGGGAGACGCGCGGCGAGACGCCGGCGAAATCGCCGTTGGTGCCCTGGCCATCGTCCACATCCACCAGCCACTTGGTAAAGAAGGCCGCGACATC
>DATEGR010000504.1:0-3605 GCA_035279985.1 Verrucomicrobiia bacterium | reverse complement strand
GATGCGTGGTTCGCCGATTTGCCCGGACTGGTCGCGCGCCAGCGGGAACTGGAAAAGACCCTCAACCACGACGTCATTGGTTTTACGACGGCGGTTGCCGAGAAAATCCACGATAATGCCAGCCGCTGGTTCCACTTTGGCCTGACCAGCAGTGATATCATTGACACCGCCTTCGCCCTCCAGATGGTCCAAAGCGCGGACATCCTGATTCAGGACGCACAGACAGTCCGCGTTTCCATCGCGAAGCAGGCGCGCCAATACAAGTTTACCCCCTGCATTGGCCGCAGCCACGGCATCCACGCCGAGCCGACCACGTTTGGCCTGAAACTCGCGCTGATGTATGACGAATTTGGCCGTGTGCTCGAACGCCTTGAACGAGCCCGTGAGATTGCCGCCGTCGGCAAACTCAGCGGCGCGGTCGGCACCAGCGCGCATTTGTCGCCAAAGGTTGAAGCCGACGTGTGCAGAAAGCTGGGCCTGCGTCCGGCGCCCATTGCCACCCAGGTTGTCCAGCGTGACCTCCACGCCGAATTCATGACCACGCTGGCGCTCGTCGGCGCGAGCATCGAACGCTGGGCCGTTGAGTTCCGCCATCTCCAGCGCACCGAGGTGCTGGAAGCCGAGGAACCGTTTACCAAAGGCCAGAAAGGCAGCAGTGCCATGCCCCACAAGCGCAATCCCATCACCTGGGAACGGCTCACCGGCCTCGCCCGGGTGCTCCGCGGCAACGCCGTCGCCGCCCTTGAAGACGTCGCCCTCTGGCACGAACGCGATATCAGCCACAGCAGCGTCGAGCGCATCATCTTTCCCGATTCCTGCACGCTGCTCGATTACATGTTCGGCCTGCTCATCCGGCTCATGGACGGCCTGGCGGTTTATCCGGAGAACATGAAGAAAAACCTCGGCCTGAGCCTGGGCATGTGGAATTCACAGACCGTGCTGCTGGCGCTCATCAAAAAAGGCCTGACCCGCGAAGCCGCCTACAAACTGGTCCAGGACGCCGCCATGAAAACGTGGGAAGTTAAACACGCCGGACGCGACGACGCGGACTTCGTCGAGCAATTGAAAGCCGACCCGGCCGTTGCCAGACATTTCAAGCCCGGCGAGTTGGAAAAGCTCTGTTCGCTGGATTTCCATTTCAAGGAAGTGAACAGCCGATTCAAAAAATTGGGATTGTAGCCGCCCATGTGAGGAGGCGGATTCGCCTGCCGCACATGTCGCGCCGAAGTCTGACGAAGGCGGACACAGGCACAAAAAGCGCACACATTTTACCCACGGATGACACGGATAAACACGGATTGATTAGCCGCAAAAAAGGCACAAAAGCAGAGATTTTTGAACCGCTGATGCACGCTGATTGACGCTGATAACGCAGGATAGGCGTCCCGCCTGCCTCATTTCAGTTGGAAACCGCGAAAGGCACGAAACACACAAAATTTCACAAATCACTTCTTCACGGTGGACTGCTTTCCAGAGGATTTGGACCGGGTAAAACAAATCTTTGTTCACGGGAGCGCTGTGGGACCGGGTAAACCGGCGTTGTCCTCAATTTCCGAGGTTTCGAGTCGGACAGCAGCCGAAGCTACGCGAAATGATTTGGGTTAAATTGGGTTTCTGGTCGTTTTGGTTCTTTCTCTAACGTGGCGAGTGTGCGCCAAACGCCGGAATTTGAAAAGACCGAGTTTGAACCGGGTCTTACAGAAGGAAACAAAGATAATGGCGACGTTCACCTGGATTGCCCGTTGGCTGTTGAGAACACTGGAGAGCATGGCCACACCCTGTTCGGTAAACGCGCAGGTGAGATACTTGAAATGCTGGCCCCGCTTTAAGGTTCCAAATTGGAACCTTAAAGCATCTGCCTCATCCACAGTGAGTTGGAACATGAAATCGGCCGGAAAACGGTCAGGATTGCGCCGCACTGCCTTGTTGAGGTTTTTCGTTTCAACCCCATAAAGCGCAGCGAGATCGCGGTCGAGCATGACCTTTTGCCCCCGCAAAAGCAAGATGGCCTGTTCAATCTGCTCGACGGTGGCAACGCCTGTGTTTTCATTCATAGCGTTTCCGGTATACCGAGGGGACCATCAGCGGCAGTGTGCGCCGGAAATTTATCAGCGTCTATCCGCGTTCATCAGCGGTCGATCCTTTTGCACTTTTTGTGCTTTTTCGCGGCGGAAAATCAATACCCTTCAACGTCCGGTAGCAGCTCAAGACCAATTCCGGTGCTGACGACGGCGGGCTTTCTGAATTAATCTCCGGGGGTGCAAGCCGACTTCATCAAACGTCTGCACTCAGCCCGATTGACCGGCGGCGAAGTGCGCGCCCTGGCCGCCCAGCTCCCGGCTGCCGATGATGATTTACGCCGGTTGATCGAGTCGCTGGTGGCGGCCGCCGATGAGGCGGGCATGACGGCGTTGATGCTGGCGATGGTGGCGGGCGGGCGAAGTATCGAAGCGCGGGTGTTGCCGGGGGTGCTGCCGCTGGTGAATCAACTCGATACCGTGTCGGTGGTGGCGTTGCAGGCGCGCGGTGAGGTGATCGAGGCGCTGCTCGCTGCGGTCGAAGGCGGCCTCATGGGTTGGGAGCGCGAGGCGGTGCTGCTGTTGATTGCCGGCTGGATTTGCCTGAATCGCGACCCCCGGCGGACGTTGCCGCCGAACCTGATTCCCAAGGCGCGGCTGCTGGCGCGAGAGATGCGGGGCGGGCCTGAGGCGCTGTTGCCGCTGTTTACGCTGGCGCACATCACCCGGAACAAGGCGCTCCAGACGGTCCTGGAAGAACTGTTCCTCCCGCCGCCGCTTGAGGTGATTGAAACGGCGCTCGAATTCATCATCGAGAAACCGGACGCCGACCCGCTGGGTTTTCTGCCCGAGCAGACGGACCGGGTGCTGCATGCCAGCGGCACGTTGCGGCGCGCGGCGGCCAAGGTAGGACGCAATGATCCGTGTCCCTGCGGCAGCGGGAAGAAATACAAAAAGTGTTGCTTCGAGAAGGACCAGGCACGGCTGCAGCATTCCTCGGAAGTCGCGGGCGTCACGACCGAAGAACTCGAGGCATTGCCCGAACCCTTTCTCACGCGGGAAAAGCTTGAGGCCATGCGGGGGCCGAAGCTGGCGCGATTACAGATTGAAAGGCTGGCGCCCGCGTTGCAGCCCGTGTTGCTCGAACGGCTCGCGGTGTTCCAGCAAATGGACTCATTGCTCGCCGCATGGGAAAAGATGGGTTGGCGCGCGGACCTTCGCAATACCTGGGAACACTGTCTTTTCAATGCCGCGCAGGCAGGCCGGCGTGACGTGGTAGCCCGGCTGATTGAACTCTGCGGGCTTTCGGCGGAGCACGACGATGTTCCGTTGAATGCCCGGCTGTTGTTGTTGCGGGAGCAACCTGAAAAATTCCTTCATCTGCTTGAAGCATCCGCCCTGGGCAATCTCAAA
Source organism: Verrucomicrobiia bacterium (assembly GCA_035279985.1). Taxonomy (GTDB): domain Bacteria; phylum Verrucomicrobiota; class Verrucomicrobiia; order Limisphaerales; family UBA11358; genus UBA11358. The sequence continues at coordinate 174 of DATEGR010000504.1, read as the reverse complement.
GATCCCAATAACCTCGATTACATTGATGTGGCCTGCGCATTGACGGAGGGAAGTCTGCCGGGTTTGGGAACGCTGGTGGCCCGCGGGGCGGCGGCGATTGCCTCGCCCTTGGACGCCGAGACGCTGTTCGAAGCCATCAGCAAAGTGCGCGACCGGATGGACCTGCCGCCCGAA